>CAJPQU010000152.1 GCA_905372875.1 uncultured Schwartzia sp.
GGGGGAGAGCGGCTTCAATGGCGGCAGCGTAAGAAAAGCCTTGCCCCAGAAACCGGCGGAGCTGCCGTTGGGTTTTGGGGCGCAGGCTCTCTTCTGCTAAGTGATTGAGAAGGGACATGTCCGTGGTTTCAGCGCCGAAGGCTAAGGTGTGGACGACGCCTAAGCGATCCAGAAGACGAACGCCGCCGCTGGCGAAGTGCTGGGCGCTGCGAACGGAAAAAACAAAGGGCAGTTCCAGGACCAAATCGAGACCGTTTTCCACGGCAGCCGCTCCTCGCTGCCATTTATCCAATACGGCGGCCTCACCGCGTTGGGTGAAGTGACCGCTCATGACGGACAGGCAGAAGGCACCGGGGCAGTGTTGGCGAATTTGTTCGATTTGATGGCGATGACCGTTATGAAAGGGATTATATTCGGCGATGATGCCCACGACATTCATGGAGAGAACGCTCCTTTGCCGCCGCCGGGCGGTTCATTTTTTAAGGAAGCACGGATAAGATGAAGTCCGTCAGATTGGTACGGATTTTTCGCCCTGTTAAGGAGACAAATCGGATGCACAAGTAAGACTATGCGGAGAATTTGTCGACGTAAAGAGAGCGGAGAAGACGTGCCGCAAGGATGGTGCTGAATTTATCAGTGATTTCCTAAAGTGTAGCAGAAAACTGGGGGAAAAGAAAGCACTCCAATGACTGCGGCGAGAAGGGAAGTAACGAAATGGCGGGCTGGCATGAAGTTTCACCGGGGGCTCTTGTAGCTCTTATATGCCTGTGGGTGGCAGTCTTTCTTATTCTGGTTTCGTGGGGTGTCATGACGCAGGGAAAGAAGCGGCGCCAAATCCTGTTCGCTGCCGCGGGGACGTGGGCGGTATTTTTCATCGGTGACGGATGTTTTTTTATCATGTGGGAACCGACATTGGCGCCGCAGACAGAGGAAGAAACACCAGAAAAAAGAGAAGCCCAGCCATCGATGCCGACGGGGGCTGTGGTTTTAGTAATCGACGAAACCACGCTGCCGAAAGAGGAAGAGCATCAACCTCTGGCCATTGAAACTACGGAAAATTCCAAGATAAGCCGGGAAAAACGGCAGGAATATCGTCGCCTTGGGCGTCAACTGCGAAGTATCGAACAGCTGTTGATGAGTCGGCTGGATCCTCTGACGGCGGAAATACAGCGTATTGACCAGCGGTTTAAAGCACGGGAAATCAGTAATTATGATGCACTGTACCAAAAATCGCAATTAAAAGTCCGGCAAGAAGAGATGATCGTTGCTGCCATGGAGGAGAAACTTAATGCTTTGCAAGAAAGTAACATTTTGACGGCAGAAGATATCAATGCTGATGTGGAGAGAATACAAAAGCGCCGAGACGAAGCGCAGCAGAAACGCGAAGAATATCAGGGAGTTCTGCGGGAACTTTCCGATCATGCCGATGTGTTTCTTGATTTGTGAGGGTTTGAAAAGACAGGGAGGTGAAGGCGACGAAGGGAAAAGGGAAAGTCCTGGTAGCCATGAGCGGCGGTGTGGACAGCTCGGTGGCAGCGGCCCGGCTGGTGCGGGAAGGGTATGATGTCATCGGGGTCACCATGCGGCTTTCGGAGGAGGTGCGCGGTGAGGATCGTGCGGCGGAGGATGCCCGGGGAGTAGCGGAACTTTTGCAGATTCCCCATTATGTGGCAGATTTTCGGGAACTCTTTCGCCGCCGGGTTATTGACTATTTTGTAACGGCGTACGCGGCGGGCCAAACGCCGAATCCCTGTGTTGCCTGCAATCATTATTTGAAATTTTCCGGTCTTTGGGAAAAGGCGCAGGAATTCGGCGCAGATTTTTTAGCGACGGGGCATTATGCCCGGGTCACTTGGAATAAGACGCTGGGGCGCTTTCAACTGCTCAAGGGGCGGGACGGAAAGAAGGATCAATCCTATGTGCTGTACCATATCGCTTCGGATTTGCTGCCCCATCTGTTGCTGCCCTTAGGGGATTTTACTAAACCAGAAATTCGAGATATGGCGGCGGATCTTGGCCTGCCGGTGGCTACGAAAGCCGAGAGTCAGGAAATATGTTTCATCGCTGACGATGATTATGGGCGTTTTCTGCGGGAACATTGTCCCGAGTGTTTAAAGCCGGGGGATATTGTCGATGGAACTGGGCGGGTTTTAGGCCGCCATGCCGGGGCGCCGCTCTATACCATCGGCCAGCGGCGAGGGCTTGGCATCGCTGCGCCGGAGCCGCTCTATGTGATCGGGCTGGATATGAAAAAAAATCAGGTCGTGGTTGGAAAAGAGAATGAAGTCTTCACTGATACACTGACAGCGCGCGGCGTAAATTGGCTGGCGGGAAATCCGCTCGGGCTGCCGCGCCGCGTAGAAGCCAAGATTCGCTATGGCCCTCGCACCGCGTTGGCTGCGGTGTCTCCTTTGGATGAGTCGCGGGTTGAAGTGCGCTTTGATACTTCGCAGCGGGCCGTTACCCCCGGGCAGTCCGTAGTATTTTACAACGGGGATGAAGTATTGGGCGGCGGTGTGATCGAAGGGACAACGCTGGAGAAAAAGCTTCGGTAATCATGTTAAATCTCTTGCGAAACGATCTTACAAGGTGCATAATGAGAGCAGAAGGTGTAAAGTGCGAATTTTCGCAAGGAAGGATATTCTCATGGCTGTTCATTTTTCAAAACAGGGTAAGCTCCGCCTGTTCCTCGCGTTGCTCATTGCGATATTGGGGCTGGCTGGGGGTGGGTATTGGTATTTCGGGTATTACACGAAAACGCCGGCGTATTCTTTGCGGATGATACAGGAAGCCGTGACGGCCCACGACGAAACGAAGTTCACGCGCTATGTGGATGTAGATTCCCTCTCAGCGAGCGCCAGTGATGCGCTCTTAGAAGGTATGATGGACGCGGATCATTCTCTGTCCGAGGAATCTCGGGCTACGATCAGCGGCTTTACCGCCATGTTCCGCGATCCGCTTCGAGCCAGCTTTAAGGGCATTATCCTCACCTATGTCCGTACCGGAACATGGGGCGGTCAGGTGAGTGGGGAAGGAACGCCCATTGATGCGGACGTGATCCTTTCGCGGGCCGGATTGAAAGCGATTGATTTTCGCGGGATTGCGTTCTTGGAACAGGACGCGGATGGCGGCACGGCCACGGTGGGGCTGCGGGTCTATCAGGACGAAGTGGATGACGAGTTTATCTTTAAGGTGAAAATGCTGCGGGCAGAGTCGGGACTTTGGCAAGCTACGGAAATTACAAATTTCCGGGAGTTTATCGTTCTTGTTATGAAGGCTCGGCAGGATCAGCTGAAGGATTATCTTACGGCGGCGGATGCTGTTATTGATCGCCACGAGGCAGTCATTCGGGCTGCAGATCGAAAATTGGTGGAAACTTTACAGCAGGGCAATTTAGGGGATACGGTGACCCGGCAGGCCATGAAGAAGATCATGGAAGAGGAAGTTCTTCCCGATTGGCATCAGCGGGAAGCAGAACTGCAAACCCTCTCGGTGCCGGTACAGGCGCAATCTCTCCAACGTCTGCGGCTTCGCATTTGCGCGGCCCAGATTCAGTATGCGGAGGCTTATGCCGAGTGGCTGGATACGAAGTCTGCCGCTACCGTCCGCAAGGCCAACGAACTGCTAAAAGAAGCCAAGACATTGGAGCATGAGGCAAAGGTTTTGCATCAGATGCAGACAAAAAATAAATAGGGGGCCGAGTCTATGCGCTATCGGGCGGTGGTTTTCGATTTGGACGGAACGCTGGTGGATTCTCTCGAAGATTTGGCGGCCAGCGGGAATGAACTTTTAGCGGGCTACGGTAAGCCTCCTCATGCGGTAGATGAATATCGCTACTTTGTCGGCAATGGTTCGCGTACTTTGATCGAACGACTCCTGCCTGAGGCGGAGGAACCTGTCATTAAAGAAGCGTTGGCGAAATATAAAGAAATTTATGCCCGCTCTCTGTTGCGGAAGACGAAGCCGTATCCGGGGATTTTGGCGCTTTTGACCGATCTTCAAAAACGGCAGATTCCCATGGCGGTTTGTACGAATAAACA
>CAJPQU010000153.1 GCA_905372875.1 uncultured Schwartzia sp.
GTTTTAATTCCCACCATCCCGGCGTACTGGGTCAGAAGACGATTTGTATTCACCGCTTCCCAGCTCGGGCTCTGAGGCGAAGCAAAGTGTACCATGTGCCGCGGAAGTCCTACCATGCGACGGAATGCGGGAAGCTGCCACGCCGCACGGGTAATCTTCATCATATCACGGGCCGTGGAAATGTGCCCCCAGGCGGGGAGGCCGTTGGGATTCTTGAACCGGGTATGCGTCGCCCCCAAAGACGCCGCCCGCTCCGTCATCTGATCGGCAAAGGCATCCGTTGACGGGGACAAATACTCGGCCACGGCCACGGAAGCCCCGTTATCCGACTCCAGCATCATCTCCGTCAAAAGCTCTTCCATCGTGAGCCGATCCTGTGCCGAAAGCTCGGCATACTCGGTATTCGCCGCCGTCTCGCTCACCGTCACCGGCGCTTCTAAATGCCCGTGTTCCAGCGCTAAAAGGCAGGTCATGATCTTCGTCATGCTGGCCGGATACATGAGGCGGTCGGCGTTCTTCTCGTAAAGGACCCGGCCCGTCGACGCCTCTACTAAAATAGCCGCCTCTGCAGTGATGGCGGGAGGCACTTGGCCAATGCCCGCCGACGCCGCACGCCATGGCCATAAAAGCAGCATGGTCGCGAAAATATAGGACAGCCGCTCCCAAATGCCCCATCTGTGTTTCCATGTCCGATTTCTCATTGCTATGTTCTTACTCCTCACGTTCTACGGGTTCCTCGATCACAAAAAACGTCCCCTGAGCCTTCAGGCAAAGTTCTCCAGTTTCGTCAAAGACCCGGGCCTCACAAACCATTGTCTGCCGTCCATCGTGAATAACCTCGCCCACTGCCGTCGCTCGGGCGCCCTCAGGCAGCGGCCGCAGAAAATTCATCCCCATATCCAGCGTCATGGCGCGCCGATCACAGGAAAAACAAGCCGCCCCCATGGCAGTATCCGCCAACGCCATGGCAATGGCGCCGTGAGCGACGCCGTATACATTCGTGAAAGCGTGGCGAACCTCGGCGTCCAGCTGCACCCGCCCCCGGCTCGCTTCGATCACACGCACCCCTAAGAGGGCCAGGAAGGGATTCTCGTCGTAGAGGGCCGCCAAATGGCGCCGCGCCGTGGCCGAGAGATCATCACCCCACAGACGGGGGGCGTCTGTCCCTCGCTTCGCCATCAGCCTTGCCCCTCCTTTGTCGAACCCTTCAGCTCCCATGTTACGAAAACTTCTCTCTTATTATAATCCCCTCATAGTTCCCCCGCAAGCGCGGAAATCAAAAATGGCAAACCAACGCGCTTTGCTCCTCTATCTGCCTTTCTCTCCAAAGAACAAACCGCTAAACTGTACGGGCAAACATTCTGTATATAAAAACTTGTCTTCCGTTCGAAACAGGGGTAAATACAAGAATCACCGGCAGAAATTTTCTACAACCCCAAGAAATCAACCTCTATCGACAAAAAAAAATTTTTAGTATATAATAACCAAACGAAGGGGATGACAAGATGGAACATATACGGTACGAAATAGGGGATATCGTTCGTTTAAAGAAAAAACATCCCTGCGGCAGCGACACTTGGAAGATCCTGCGAACCGGCATGGATTTCGGCTTAAAATGCGAGGGCTGCGGTCATTTTGTCATGATGCCCCGGCCAAAATTTGAGAAAATGGCTCGCGCCATCATCGCCAAAACGCCACAGGAGGAATCGTAATGCCCCCTATCCGTGTAATGATCGTTGACGATTCAAAAATCTTCTGCCAGATGCTGAAGGATGATTTGGAAAAATTTCTGCCAAAAGGATCGGAAATTACCATCGCCCACGACGCCATCGCCGCTTGGGCACAGCTTATATCCGTCCGTCCCCGCGTCATTCTTCTGGACGAGGGAATGCCCCGGATGGACGGCGCGCGTTTTCTCCGCTGGCTGCAAAGTGCCGATATCGTGATTCCCACCGCTCTCATCAGCGGCAATCCGGCGTATCGCGAACAGGCACTGTCCGCCGGCGCTTCTCTGTTTTTGCTGAAGCCTTCCGGCTCCTTTGTAGGAGAAGCGGCGGATTTCTTCGGAGTGGTGCGGGACGCTGTGCGTCAGCTTTCAGAGATGCCGGTACGTCTGCCGGAAGCGTTTACGGGCGACGTACCCCTTACGCCCGCGGCGAATTTATCCGAGCCCGTGTCGAATCCGTTTTCTTCCTTCCCCCCAGCTTTATCCCTCATCGCCATCGGCGCGTCTACCGG
This sequence comes from uncultured Schwartzia sp., assembly GCA_905372875.1. Lineage (GTDB taxonomy): Bacteria > Bacillota > Negativicutes > Selenomonadales > Selenomonadaceae > CAJPQU01. Next base: position 2,239 of record CAJPQU010000153.1, read on the forward strand.
CGGCCCTGAGGCGCTGTCCATGCTGCTGTCCAAGCTGCAATCGCCCCTGCCGCCCGTCGTGATCGTCCAGCATTTAACTACCGCGACAACCCGGCGATTGGCTGATCGACTGGATACCGACTCTGAGCTTCCCGTATCCGAAGCGGTCGACGGCGAACCCCTTCGGCCGGATCACGTCTACATCGCGCCCAGCAGCAAACAGCTTCGCGTGCGGCGCATCGAAAACGAATTGCTCCTTTCCTGTGCCGCCGGGCCCCAGATCAATGCCATCTGCCCCTCCATCGACGTGCTTTTCGACTCCGTCGCCGCCACGATAGGGGAAAGCGCCCTCGGTGTCATTCTCACCGGCACGGGAACAGACGGCGCGCGGGGCCTCCTCCGGATGCGGCAGGCCGGCGCCCGAACCTTCGGTCAGGATGAGGCCAGCAGCGCCGTCTACGATATGCCCCGCGCCGCGTGGGAGATGGGCGGCGTCGATCGGCAGCTCCCCCTTCAATGCATGGCCAAAGCCATCACCCATCTGGCCCGGCGGCAGCCTATAGACCCGTTGTTTTAGAAAATCTCCCTTCCGCGCCCGCGCGCCGTCAAACTGACGGGGCGCGGGTCTTTTTTATGCCAGAAGCCCCCCGTCAATATTCCACGCCGCACCGGTAACATAGGAAGCAGCGGGCGAAGCCAAAAAAGCGATGACCGCGGCGGCTTCTTCCGCCGTCCCGACACGATGCAGAGGATAGACTGACGCCATCTCCCGGAGCGCGGCTTCCCGGTCGGGCGCGGCCGCCAGCTGAGCCTCAGTGAGGGGCGTCAGAATGTCGGCGGGGCAGACACAGTTTACCCGAACGCCGAAAGGAGCTGCCTCTCGGGCCACAGCCCGGGTGTAGAGAGTAACTGCACCCTTGGACGCGCAGTAAAGACTGCACAGGTAATTGCCATGAAGGCCCGCGTCAGAGGACACGTTCACCACCGACCCTTTCGTTTGCCGCAAAAACGGCATGGCATAACGGGTCATAAACATGGTCCCCTTGAGATTCGTGTCCATGACCCGGGCATAGTCTTCCTCCGTGAGTTTCTCTGCCGCCTGCTCCAAGTAGATTCCGGCGGCGTTGACCAACACGTCGATCCGGCCGAAAGCTGCCGCTACATCGCGCACCAAATTTTGGCAAGCGGCAGCCTCCCTCACATCCGCCGGAAAATAGCACGCCTCCCCCTGAACATCGCCTGCTTTTTTGCGTATTTCTCTCTCATCGCTCCCCCCGCTGTCTCCCTCACCACTTTCTCCTCTACCTTGGTCGGCCAAAAAAGCGCCGCCGTCCCCCCGCGGCGCACTCACTCCGTGGGGCGAAGGTGTCCTCCGTGTCAAAGCCCGCAGCGCATTTTGACCGTGTGTCTCATCGCGCCCGGCCACGGCCACATGCATGCCCTGTGCCAGAAAAAACCGGGCCGTCGCCAGCCCAATGCCCGAAGTCCCACCAGTGATCAATGCCGTTTTCTCTTCCATCGTTTCGCCCCCAAAGAAAAAGGGGACGCCTGCCGGCATCCCCCATTCGCCTCGCAATCGAGGCGCGCGACTGTGAAAAGTCCGCTTATTTTTTCTTCTTGTTCACAGCGTCTTTCAGGCCCTTGCCAGCCTTGAAGACGGGATTCTTGGAAGCCGGGATCTTGATCTCAGCCCCCGTCTGCGGATTGCGGCCCTTACGAGCGGCGCGCGCTTTGACTTCGAAAGTACCGAAGCCGATCATCTGG
>CAJPQU010000154.1 GCA_905372875.1 uncultured Schwartzia sp.
CCGTAAGGACAGTCCGGGAAACCAAGAGAGAAATGTCATTACAATAAGACGGGGAATCGCTCCATGTTGTCTTTTTCTAAAAGATGGTTGTGCTGGATGGCAGGAAATGTAGGATGAAAGCAGCAGCGGGCGAGGATGGCAAAGGGACAGAAGAATATGCGGAAATCCCGTCTATAAAGGGAGATGGGGGATTGACGCTGTATTTTGAACGTGAGAAAAAGAAATTTGCGTATTGACACAGAAAGGGGAAGGTTGAGTCAGATTATCCGCCTTTTGTCGGATGGTCTTGGGGGAAAATTTGAGTATAATTAAAATTAAGAATTTTATATCTCACGCTGCATTTCACAGGAATGAGGAGAGAGGCCGCATGAAAAAGTAAAGGAATTCTGATCATGGGGGAAGGACTTTTTCATGCGGCCTTTTTGTGTGGGGCGGCGTCTTTTTCCCCGGTGGCGTGCAGGGAGGAGGAAACGTGCGGCGGATAGGGATTCTCTGCCGCCGCGTCAGGCGCATACATCAAGGATGCGGGGCAATCGGTCAGCTGAAGGAGGCATACTTATGGGACTCATTAAAGCGGCAGTGGGCGCTGCGGGCGGCGTGTTAGCGGATCAGTGGAAAGAATTCTTCTACTGCGACGCCCTCGATGTGGATATTTTGGTGGCGAAGGGGCAAAAGCGCACCAGCGGGCGCAGCTCCAATACCAGCGGTGAGGAGAACATCATCTCCAACGGCTCCGGCATCGCCGTGGCCAATGGCCAGTGCATGATCATCGTGGAGCAGGGCAAAGTGGTGGAGGTCTGTGCCGAGCCGGGGGAATACACCTATGACACCTCGACGGAGCCGACGGTCTTTGAGGGAGACCTCGGCACCAGCATCGGCGCTGTCTTTAAGCGCATCGGGAAGCGCTTCACTTATGGCGGCGATACGGCGAAGGATCAGCGTATTTACTATTTCAATACGAAGGAAATTTTGGGCAACAAATACGGGACGCCCCAGCCCATTCCCTTCCGTATCATCGATCAGACCATCGGGCTCAATGCCACGGTTTCCATTCGCTGCTTCGGGGAGTACAGCTACCGGCTGGAAAACCCCATTCTCTTTTATACCAACGTCTGTGGCAATGTGGAGGATGTCTATGACCGCAGCGAGATCGACAGTCAGCTCAAAAGCGAGCTTCTGATGGCGCTCAATCCAACCTTTGCCAAGATCGGCGCGCAGGGGATCCGCTACGACGAGCTGCCGGGGCATACCATGGAGATTGCCGACGCCCTGAACGAGGTCTTGAGCCAGAAGTGGGGCGAGCAGCGCGGCATCAAGGTGGTATCCTTCGGTGTGTCCAGCGTCACGGCGAATCCCGAGGACGAAAAGCGCCTCAAGGATCTCCAGTTCTCGACACCCCTCACGAATCCGTCCATGGCGGCGGCCCGTATTGCCGGCGCGCAGGCCACGGCCATGGTGGATGCGGCCAACAACGAAGGCGGCATGGGGGCAATGGGCGCCTTTATGGGCATGGGTCTTGCCGGGCAGGCGGGGGGCATGAATGCCGGGCAGCTCTTCGGCATGGGACAGCCGGTGGGACAGCCCCCGCAGCCACCTCAAGGGGCACCGGGCCCAGCCGCAGGCGGCGTGGCTGCTGGCGGTGCGGCGGCCGGCTGGATCTGCGGCTGTGGCACGCAGAACACGGGGAAATTCTGCTCTAACTGCGGAAAGGCCCAGCCAGCACCGGCGGCTGCCTGGACCTGCGGCTGCGGCACGCAGAACACGGGCAAATTCTGCTCTAATTGTGGCAAGCCTCAGCCCGAAGGGCCGTGGATCTGCTCGTGCGGAACACAGAACACCGGGAAATTCTGTTCCAACTGCGGAAAAGCGCAAGCCTAAGGAAGCGAGACGATCTCTGAGAAGAACGCGTCATCATGGGGCGGGGCCGGTTCTCGCCCCACGATGTCCGCACATAAAGGAGTGATGGATGATGGCCGAAACGACAGTAGCTTATAAATGCCCTAACTGTGCAGCTCCGCTGAGTTTTAAGCCGGGGGCGGAAAATGTCACCTGTGAATACTGTGACGAGGAATTCTCCGTGGAAACCGTGGAGAAAATGTTCCAAAAAGAACAGGAACGGGCGGCGAAAGCGGCCCAGGCCGAGGAAGCTAAATGGGATACGGGAGGCGCGGGCAGTGAATGGGACGCGGCGGAAGCGGAGGCATTGAAGAGTTTTACCTGTTCCGCCTGCGGCGCGACCCTCGTCTGCGACGAGAACACCATGGCCACCGAGTGCTGCTACTGCGGTAATCCAACGATGGTACCCAGCCGCTTTGACGGCATGCTGAAGCCCGACTATGTGATCCCCTTCGTCAAGACGAAGAAGGACGCGGTGGCGGCCCTCAAAAAGTTCTACGAAGGCAAGATGCTCCTTCCGGCGGCCTTTACCGCCAACAATCGGGTGGAGGATATCCAACCCATGTACGTGCCTTTTTGGCTTTTTGACTCGGCGGTTACAGCCAATGCCAATTTCCGGGCGGAAAGCAGCAATGTCTATGAAACTTCGGACGAGACGGTCACCGAGACCAGTATCTATGACTGTGAGCGGGAGGGCACCATGCACTTTTCGCGGATTCCGGTGGACGGCAGCGAGAAGATGGACGACACCTACATGGAAAGCATTGAGCCCTTTGATTACAGTGCCCTCGTGCCTTTTAGCGCCAGCTATCTGACGGGCTATTTAGCGGATAAGTACGATGTGGACGCCGAGGCGGCCGTCCCCCGGGCCGACGAGCGGGTGGAAGTCAGTGCCGTGGGCGTGTTGGAGGGGACTGTCACCGGCTACGACAGCGTGGAGATGAAGGAAAAATACATCGCCAAGGAAGGCGGCAAAGTCGCCTACGCCATGGCCCCGGTCTGGATCCTCACCACAAAGTATGCGGGGAAAGCCTATACCTTTATGATGAACGGCCAGACCGGCAAGATGGTGGGCAGCCTCCCCTATGACAGGAATAAAGCGCTGCTCTACCCCTTGGTTCCCGCGGCCATTATGATTCCCATCGCCTATTTCATCGCCAAGATGATGTTAACCTAAGGAGGGATGGACGTGAAAAGACAAAGCGGTAAGATCAGTCAATTCTTTCTCATGATGTTCTGCGCGGCGTTCGTTTTCGCCATCGCCTCCACGGTGATGGCGGCCGGAGCCGATCAGATGACCGGCGGCAAGACCTCCGCCGCTGCGGCGGGCAGCGGGAATGCGCTGGTCTCCATCGCCCCTGGCATCAACATTGACGATAAGCTCAGGAGCGATTTGGAAAAGAAGTTAGCGGCCATCAATGCCAAGTATGACGTTCATTTAGGCGTGGTGTTCATGGAGAGCCTTCCCGGGGGGAAGAGCGCCGAGCAGGTAGCGAAAAGTATCGCCGAAGGCGGCAACGGCTATGAGCAGGGGAGCCGGGGCAGCATGGTCTTTTTCGTGGCGGTCAAATCCCGGGATTATTACATCGGTACGGGACGTTATCTCAATCAGATCATTCCCAGTAAAACCGGCGTCAAACATATTCAGGATGAGATTTTACCCCTCTTAAAGGACAACAAATTCGGCGAAGCGGCGATGAAATTCGCCGAAACAGCGGAGATGGAGCTGGCTTACTACGAAAAAACGGGCGAGCCCTACGATCCGGCTAACGATTTCAATATGATGGCGGCCCTTGCGGCCTTAGTCGTGGCGGCGCTGACTTGGTACGGCGTCCGCTCGTATCTCATCGGGCAGATGAGCAATGTCCGAGACGCCGCCGCCGCCGATGAATATTTGGACGACGGTTCTTTCAGCCTCACTTACGAAGAAGACACCTTCCTTTACACGAATGTCACGTCGGTGCCGAAGAGCAAAGGCCGTTCCGATGAAAGCAGCTCATCCTCGGACGACAGCGGCTCATCCGGCGGGGGCGGCGGCAAGTTTTAGCCTCAGGGCATCGGCAGCGAAAAGGCGTATATTCGGC
>CAJPQU010000155.1 GCA_905372875.1 uncultured Schwartzia sp.
TATTGATATACATGGACGCGCCAAGTCTCGCCATCTCCATGCCTTCATCCGGCAGATAAATCATCGCCGCCGATCCGCCGACGGCTAGCTGTGCGTTAGCTACAAAATTGACCGTTACTGTATTCGTAATCGAAGGCACCAGCGGATTCATCGCTTTTGTTCGGGATGCGAGTGCTCCAATTTCCTGCTGCAGTTTTTCTATCATGAACAACGCACCTCCTCTGGATACGTTCATGCGATATGTACGATACCTCGCCTGCCGCTTCATCCCGCCGACGATGCTGTTTCGATTAAAGCGAAAAGTTCCATCTGATCACTTTCATTTAACCCGTCCAGACAGCCATGTTCACGTAACAATTCAATATTCGTTTTCGATACCGCTGTGCGTTTTTTGAAATCAGCTACGGAAGTGAATCGTCCGTCCTTTCGCGCTTCAATAACACTGTGAGCCGCTACGACGCCAAATCCTTTAAGAGATGTAAAGGGAGGCAGCAGTGATTTTTCTAAAATAATAAAATCTTCAGCTGCTGACCGATAGAGGTCTACGTGCTCTACACGATATCCCCGCAAGCACATTTCCCAAGCCAATTGAAGTACGATGATGAGTTCTTTCTGCCGTTCGTCCGGCTTGTCCAGTGTTTCTAACTCCCGCAGAGCACTTTTCACCTTTTCCTTGCCACCAGCGATGATATTGACATCAAAAGCGTCCGCGCGAATAGAAAAATAAGCCGCGTAAAAGGCTAACGGATAGTGCACTTTGCAGAAAGCGATGCGATAAGCCATCATGACGTAAGCAGTGGCATGCGCCCGAGGAAACAGATATTTTATTTTTTGACAAGCGCTAATATACCAGTCCGGTACCCCACCGGCCTTAAGTTTTTCCACGACCTCAGGCTTGATCCCTTTCCCTTTTCTGACTTGTTCCATGGTGTTGAAAGCCAACAGTGGATCAATGCCTCTATGAATGAGATACATCATGATATCATCGCGCGCCGAAATAGCATCGCGCAGGGTACATACCTCTCCCCGAATCAGCTCTTGCGCGTTATCTAACCAAACGTTCGTCCCATGGGAAAAACCGGAAATGCGAACGAGATCGCTAAAACAGGAAGGATGTGTATCGTCGATCATTTGCCGGGTAAAACTGGTACGAAATTCCGGAATTCCAAAGGTTCCGCTGTTTGCTCCTAATTCTTCCGGTTCCAGCCCCAGCGCCTCCGTCGAATGGAACAGACTCAAGGTAGCCGGATCATCAAAGGGAATGGTCTGGGGATCACGATGAGTCAATACTTCCAGCATTTTGATCATAGTGGGATCGTCGTGGCCTAAGTTATCTAATTTTACCAGGCGGCTGCTGATGGAATGATAATCGAAATGCGTCGTTATCGTATCAGAATCTCTTTTATCGGCGGGGCGCTGTACCGGAGTAAAAAAGTGCACATCCATATTTCGCGGTACAACCATGACACCGGCGGGATGCTGCCCCGTGGTGCGCTTCGTCCCCAAACAGCCGTTGACGATACGTTGAATAAAAGCCCCCCGCTTTTTCTGGCCCCGTTCTTCAAAATATTTTCGCACATACCCATACGCTGTCTTATCTGCTACAGTCGTTATGGTACCGGCACGATACGCATTATCCTTGCCGAAAAGTTCAGCAGTATATTTTTGCGCCTGTGCCTGGTAAACGCTGGCAAAATTCAGATCAATATCGGGCACCTTATCGCCGTCGAAACCTAAAAATACGGCAAAAGGAATATCGTGCCCATCTTTTATAAGCGGAGTATCACAAATAGGGCAATTTTTATCCGGTAGATCGAATCCGCTGCCATAAGAGCCATCTTCCAAAAACTCACTGTATTGGCAGTGTGGGCAACGCCAATGCGGCGGCAACGGATTGACCTCGGTAATTCCTGTCATGGTGGCAATAAAAGATGATCCCACCGATCCGCGTGACCCCACTAAATAACCGTCCATGTTCGATTTTTTGACCAGTTTGTGGGCAATGAGATACAGTACAGAGAAGCCGTGGCCTATGATGGGCCCTAACTCTTGATCCAGGCGCTTTTGTACGACATTCGGTAAAATTTTCCCATAAAGCTGATGCGCCCGGTTATAGGACATAGAACGTATCTGTTCATCGGCCCCGGGAATCATCGGCGAATAGAGCTTCCCCTCCGTGGGAATAGGATGGAATTTTTCCACCATTTCAGCGATTCGGCGTGGATTCGTGACGACCGCCTCATAGGCCAGCTCTTTCCCCAGATACTCAAATTCCTTGAGCATCTCCTCCGTCGTTCGCAAAAAGAGCGGCGGCTGAAGTTCCGCATCCTCGAATCCCTTTCCTGCCATGATTACGGCGCGATAAATCGAGTCTTCGGCGTTTAGAAAATGAACGTCGCACGTAGCGATAAGCATTTTATTGAGCTTTTTCGCCAGCTCTGCCACCTTGAGATTGATCCGTTTCAAATCTTCATCGTCTCGTACGTCAGGAAATTCATCGCTGCGTACGAGAAACGCATTATTGCCGAGAGGTTGAATTTCTAAATAATCATAAAAGCGGGCGATCTCCAGCAGCTCCTCCTCGCTGCGATTGGCTACAATGGCACGAATCAGTTCACCGGCTTCGCAGGCCGAGCCAATGATGAGACCTTGCCGCAGTTCCTTGAGCAAAGCTTTGGGAATACGCGGTTGACGATGGAAGAAACGCAGATGTGATAACGATACCAGCCGATACAAATTATGAAGACCTTCCTTATTTTTGGCCAGCAAAATGATATGGTTAGCAAATCTCTGTTTGTAATCTTGGCCGGTCAGATACCCTTCCATGCCATAAATCACCTTGATGTCTAATTTTTCATTTACAACCGTGTTCATAGCTTCAGGAAAAGCCTGTACGACACCATGATCGGTGATAGCAACAGCCGGCCAGCCCCAACGGGCCGCCGTTTTAATCAAAGTCTTCGGAGGAACGACGGCATCCATCATGCTCATCTGGGTATGGGCGTGAAGCTCCACGCGCTTTTCCGGCGCCTGATCCATGCGTGGAACAATGCTTTCTTCTTTCGCGCTGAGCGCAAAAAGTACGAGATCATTCATAAAAGTGTCAAAGCGCACCGAACCGCGAATTCGCACGGTCATACCGGGCTTTAACGAAGACAACACTTTCGTGTATTCATCATGCTCACGGAAAAAAGCTTTTACACTAATTCCTTCTGCCATGTCCGATACGTCCAAAAACAGCAAATTGGTTTCCTTAAGTTCCCGCCCGTCTACCGCTTCAATGACACCGATGATGACGACATTTTTCATCTCGTTTCGGATCTCTTCAATGGATGTCACATCGCCGGTAACGCCGCTGCCAAAAAGGCAATCCGGTGCCGTTTCGTTCCGATGTCCTCGATTTCTTCTTCGTCCACGTTCGCCTTTAGCCTCTTCATTGCTTTCTGTTTTTATCGCCACGGATCCGATATCTGCTCTCTTGGCTATGGCCGTCTGATACGCTGACGTCTGGAAGATCGCCGTAGCATCGCGCTCCCCGCTATCTCTTTCTTCGTCGTAGGTTTCGCACACAACGTCGCAATAACATCCCGTCGTCTGTCCTACAGCATTTTGGATCTGTGCCGCCACATCGTGATGGTTCAATAATTCCCCGACAAATCGATTGCCGATACGCACCAAAAGTTGTCCTTCCTGCATACGGTGCTGTGAACGCCACAAAACCGATCGCAGAGACGGACTTTCCCCCGCCGCAAGGTTCACGATTTCTCCCCAAGCCTTTTGCAGCACGGCTCCTAAATCGACAATTTTTTGATAAAAAATAACTTCCCGTAGACCGCACCGATCTTTAATATGGCGAGAAGCCATAGCCAAGAGAGCCTCGTCCAAAAAAGATTTCGTTTCCAGCAGAATTTCCCACGTCAGAATTTCCGGCGATA
>CAJPQU010000156.1 GCA_905372875.1 uncultured Schwartzia sp.
GTCTACCACCTCGGGAAAAGCGTGGGGGCGGGGGTAACAAAGGTGGGTTTGCGGCAAGCGAAGCAGCGGCTCGGTGAAAAAGGGATCCGCCGCTTTCGGGGCGCAGTAAACGTCCGACAAAAACCCGTCCACATTAGAAAGGCCCGTACTGTTCATGTAGCCGATGCCGGAAAGCTGTACCGCTGCCGGTTGATACGCAAAAACCGGAAGGCAATTCCCCGCCGTGTGGCCGGACAGCTCCACTAAGATGTCGATCTCATCCTCTCGAATGGCCGCCGCCGCTTCCGCCCAGTCCTTGGTCCGAGTGTCCCGCCAAATCACGGGAAGACGCTTTAATCGCTCGGTCAAAAGATCCTCGTGCTGATTTACCGCATAACAATAGACTTGAAAAATCTCCGGTTGAAAATAACGCAGCAGCGCGTAGGTGAAATAGGCCACCGGATGAAGCCCAAAATCTCCCGACAGATAGCCGATCCGCAGCCGCCGATGATCGTACCAGCGGCGCGGCCACGGGGAAACATCTGCCAACAACCCCCGATATTCCCGGTAAAGCCCCTGCATTTCCACAGCAGTGAGCGTTTCCACCGCATTCGCCGTAAAAATGGCGTTGCTGCACTCCACTAATTTTTGATCGCGGTTCGGTTCCAGACGAGCCGCTTTGCGAAAGGCCGCGCTGGCCATTGCGCTTTCTCCCAGATAAGACAGCGCCGCGCCCAAGAGGCTCCACGCCGTGGCTAAAAGCCGCAGCGGAACATGGGCATCCCCTTCATAAAGTTCAATCGCCTGCTGCAAGAGACGTATCTCGGAGAGCGGCTGTCCCCTGTCCCGCGCCAGGTAAGCGGACAGCAAAAGAGAAGGCAGGCTGCGCCCGCCCGTAAGCGCTTGCAGGGCCTGTAAATATCGATCCGCTGCGGCAAAATCTCGTGCCGCATAGGCGGACAACGCCTGATCGTAAAGACTCCGGCTCTCCTCCCGTTGCGCCTCCTCCGACAGCTTCATCCCTGCAAAAGGCGCAGCAGCGTGAAGTCCGCCAGCTTCATCCGCGCCGCGGTTTGGAGCGCCTCTTCCCGCCGCCCCGCGTCCTGCTGGACCAATGCCATGTTGCGGAGGACGCCGTCCGATGCGTCCAATTCAAGGGCCGCTTGCAGCAAAAGTTCCGCCGATGCCAGATCGTCTTGATAGTAATAGCCCCCCGCAAACGAAGTGAGAATCTCCGCTTTCTGAACGGCCGGCAGCGCTTTTTTCAGCACGTCCTGTTTCGTCTTCTCCGCTGCAGATACGTTCGCGGCAGCCGCTGCCGGCTGTGGCCGGGCCGAAGATAAAACCGTGCCTTCCGTTGTTGGCTGAACGCCCTGGGACGCTCCGCCGCTTCCTCCCGAAGCTTTTGCTGTCCCGGATGCTCCTTCCGCCTTTGCCTTTTCCTGACTGACGGCCGCGAGACGCTGCTTAAGGCTGGCCAAAATATCGGCCGGTTTCTTCGCGGCGGCAGCCGCCTTTGCTTCGAGTACCGGCTTGGCTGCCGCCACAGCTTCCCCGGCCGCCGCGACCCCAGCCTCGGCCATGGGCTTCACCGCAGCCGCAGCTTCTTCGACGGCCTCTCCAGCCGCCGCTCCTGCGGCGGCTACCTTCTGCCGCAGGCTCGCCAAAATCTGGTTCACGTCCTTTGTCCCCGCCGGCGGCGCTTCCAATTTCAAAAGGGCGGCGATGTGCGGATACGACCGCCGGATCTTTTCGCCCTCGCTGCGCCCGTAGAATTCCACAATCTCCTCAATCTCATCCCGCTGCGCCTCCGTCAGCGTATCCGCCCCTTTATCCAGGACGAAATCGAACACCGCCAGCCCGTCATCCTGCCGCTCCTGCAAAATCAAAAGGCGCGCCAAAAGGATCCGCACCGGAATATGCCCCGGCGCATACGATAACGTATGGTTGATCCACTGTCCGGCCCGCTCGTAATCGCCCACCATGAAATAGGCATAGGCCGCGTCATACATAAATTCCGGCTTTATATCGTCACCCTTCACTAACTCCGCCAGCGTCTCGATGGCTTCGGCGTATTTTCCCGCCTTCATCTGCTCGGCCAAGAGCGTCTCCCAGCGTGCGTTGGCCTGCCGCGACTGCGCCGTCTCTGCCTGCACCTGCTTCTTTTTCATCTTCCGCGCCGCTTTTCCCATGCTATAGCCTCCACTTCAAACCTCAAACTCTCTATCTTTAGGAAACACTGATAAAATGAAGTCCGTCAGATTGGCACAGATTTTTTGTCCTGTCAAGGAAACAAACCGGACGCATAGCAAGGCTATGTGGAGGATTTGTTGACGATGGCAGGGCGAAAAAGATGTGCCAAGATGATGCGGCTGAATTTATCAATGCTTCCTTTAATGTATACGGCAAAATCTCACAAAATCCTGCCGAGACAGAAAAAGTCACCGGTGCCGCGCCCATATCCTCTCATACGCCGCTTCCAAATCCCGCATATAGCGCCGACCGTCCATCACGGTCGAAGCCTGCATGAGCCCCCGCAGCTTAGGCCGCAGCCCCGCCAAAAGTTCCGCATCCTCCGCTAATGCCACCGCCCTAACGATATATTCTTCCAACGAGGACGCCGCCAACGCTTCCAACCCGATATTTTTCAGCAGGCTGAGGCCAAAGCGCTGGTGGTGATGACGCCCATAGCGGGTAACGACCGGAACGCCCCGGTAAAGCGCATCGCAAGTGGTTCCGCCGCCAGGATAAGGATAGCTGTCCAAAGCGATATCAATACGGTCATAAGCCGCGTAATAGTCCGCCGTATACCCTTCCCGATCCACCCGGTCGAGGGGCAAACCGCTGTCTATGAGCCGCTGATCGATCCTGTTGCGCTGCGTCACATCGTCAAAAACGCTTCCTTTCAAAAAGAGGCGCGCCGTGGGGAGCCGCCGCAAGATTTCCCCCCAAGCGGAAAGCACCTCCTCCGTCACCTTGTCAAACTGGTTCAAACTGCCGAAGGTCACATACCCCGCCTGTTGAAAAGGCGGCGGCGTGACAGGGCGCAGCGGCGCGTCAAGGGGCGTATAGCAGAGATGACTGTGGGGAAGGCGCAGGAGCTGTTCGGTAAAAAAGGCTTCTTCCCCGGGAAGGGCCGTCGTTTCATCCGTCAGAAAATAATCCACAGCAGAAAGCCCCGTCGTCGCAAAGTAGCCGATGCCGGAAAGCTGCACCGGCGCCGGACGGTACGCCAGCACGGGCAGGAGATTATTTCCCGTATGCCCTGCCAAATCAACCAAGATGTCGATCTCGTCCTCATAGATTATCCGGGCGGCCTCTGCCGGAGAGAGACCGCGAAGATTGCGCCAGCTGTCCGCCACCGCGGCTAAATCCCGGCTCACCGCGTCTTCCTCGCAGTTCGCGTACGCATAAACGACAAAGCGCCGCCGGTCGTAATCATGAAACAGCGCCTGGCTGAACCCGGCCACCACATGGCGGCAAAGATCAGGGGAGATGTACCCCACCCGGAGACGGTCATGGGTATGGCGCTCTACCAAATGCGCATAAGGCGGCAGCCCCGCCAACAGTGCCCCGTAGCCGCGGGCCGCCGTCAGCATGATCTCCGACGAACGTTCACGAAAATGCAGCTGCAAGAGATAATTACTGTAATCCGCCAGCCGCCCGTTTTCGACCTCCTTCTCCCGGCTGGAAGCCAAGTATTCATCCGCCGCCCTGTCCCGATCACCGGTCTGTTTATACAGCTCCGCCAAAAGATGATGAACCGCGCCGCGCTGCCAGCGCTCTAAATCAGGCCGCGTTAGCGCTGCTTTCGCCAAGCGGCGCGCTTTCTCTCTGTCGCCGCGCAAGTCCGCCGCCCCCGCCGCTAAAAAGAGAGCAAATCCGTTCGGCGTGCCCGCCGCGTTGAGCTGCGCCACGGCCGCCTCCGTCC
>CAJPQU010000157.1 GCA_905372875.1 uncultured Schwartzia sp.
CGGAAATGGCCAGCCCGTCCCCGCGACTCACAATCTGACAATCGAAACCCTCCGCCAAAAGCCGTAAAAACTCATCATGGCCTCCCAAAAGAGCATAGGCTTCCTGCTGGCTGGCAAAAGGTACCATTACTTCCAAAAATTTCAAATAACTTTCGGCGAGTCTCAACGCCTCGCCTGTTCCCTCCCTTATATAAACTCATTTTATTCTACCAAAGAATCCCGCCCAGCGTCAAATATGCGAAAGGAGTCCTCCTGTCTCTTGCCCCGCCTTCGTCAACCAAAAGAAAATTTAAGTTGACTAAAGAGGTATAGTATTTTATAATAAAATAGAAAATCTACTCTATTATATTATTATACAATAAAGTGAGGCTACATCTATGACTGCATCTCTTCCCGAATTGACACAAAAAATTCTGAACGGTTATCGTCTGAAACGCGGCGACAATCTCGAAATATTTAAGACTGGCGATCTTGATGAGCTGGAAAAAGGTGCTGGCGCGATTCAAACGCAGTATCGGCACAACCATGTAGATCTCTGCTCTATCATTAACGGACGAAGCGGCCGCTGTCCCGAAGACTGTAAGTACTGTGCCCAATCTGCCTGTCACCGCACCGATATCAAAGAATACGCTTTTTTACCTAAAGAAGAAATTTACGCGGCAGCGAAAAAAAATCAAGAGGCAGGGTTGAATCGCTTCGCAGTTGTCACCGCCGGACGCGCCCTCACTGGAGTAGAATTTGACAAAGCCATTGACGCCTTTGAGATGATGAAGAAAGATCTCTCCATTGGTCTTTGCGCCTCCATGGGATTTCTCAACGCTGAACAGTTCCGCCGCCTAAAAAAGGCCGGCGTCACCAGCTATCATCACAATCTTGAAACATCAAAGCGCTTTTTTCCCTATATCTGCACCACCCACACCTACGACGATAAAATTCGAGAAATCAAGTTGGCACAGAGCGAAGGTCTGCGCGTCTGCTCGGGGGGGATTATCGGCATGGGAGAAACCTGGGATGACCGCCTCGATATGGCGATCAGCCTGTCAGAATTGGGCATTCACTCCATTCCCATCAATATCTTAATGCCGATTCCCGGTACGGCACTCGAACATCAACCCCGTATCTCCGGGGAAGATGCGATGCGCACCATAGCCTTCTTCCGCTACATCAACCCGGAAGCGGATATTCGCCTCGCTGCCGGCCGCAAAGTTCTGCCGGGAAACGGCGCTGTCGCCTTCCGGTCCGGCGCTTCCGCCACCATCACCGGCGATATGCTCACCACCTCCGGCACCACCATCAAAGGTGACTTCGCGATCTTAAAGTCGCTGGGATTATCCAATGACGGGTCCATTGATGAAGAAGAGGACGTTCCCCAGCAGATCGCCAACTAACCAGTACCACAGGAGGTATCCTCGCCTTTTCTCAATATCTCGTATAAAAGTACAGCCATGGATTGCAATGCCCCTCAAAAGTTTGATCTTTAAGACTAACTTTTGAGGGGCAGGTTATTTGGGGATAAGATGTTTTTATGATGCTTACAGAAAAATGGTATGATGGGCAGATAGATAACATGTAACCAAGCTATACGTCGTATAAACCTTGTCGAAAAAGCTGAATGCCATCGAGTATCCGGATCCCTGGACAACGTATCATAAAAAACGGCACACCATAAATCCGATGGTTGCGCACCGCTTTTAATCCCTGTAAAGCGGGATGGTGATATATTTTTTCCTGCGGGATATCATCCCCCAGTCTTTGGTTCTGAATAAAAATTACATCAGGATCCATAATCAAAAGCTCCTCATAGCTAATCGCTTCATCCTCACCGACGCGCTCTATTTCCTTTCCCAATACTTCTGCGCCCAAGCGCTGCAGTAAATCTCCCGGCAGAGTGCGCGGCGTATAGATATGTACCCCTCGTTCCATTCCGCTGATAACGACGACACGCAAGGATGGTTCACCACTCTCGGGATGATGGAACGCAGCTTCAATTTTGGCTTCTATCTGCTCCGCTGCCTCCTTTCGTCCAGACAAAACAGCCATATCTCGAATGAAGCGAATTTCATCGAAAAGTGTATGCGCCGCCTTATATTCGTTCATATTGACGGTCGTCATGTATATATTGGTGCCGCGTTTCTCCCAAAAATCACTGCGGCCTTGTCCGTTACTGCGGCCTGTGAAATCAAACAGCCACCCGACGATGAGATCCGGTTCTAACATGAGTAAAGTTTCCACATCCAACCCTTGGGGGGAACGGATCGGTATCTGTCGATAAGCCGAAATACTGGACTCTGACAAAACAGAATCAGAACTCACGCCACTTGCCGCGATAATCCGATCTCCCGCACCAAAGGCTAAAAGTGTTTCAATCGAGTTTTGCCACATAGCCACGATGCGTTTTGGCGGAGAAGCATAATAATAAATATGAGGATTTAAATTGGAATCATAATTTTCCACGGTAAATCCTCCGGTCAAAGTTTCCGCTGCCCTTGTTCGTTCAATCGGGGACGACACCAGTGAAGTGCTTCTCATCATGTGCCACCCCCATAGCAGCAGCAATACGAGAATACTCCCTGCTATCTTCATGGTACTACATTTCATCTTTGTCACAGTGGATTAGAAATTCTCCCCTCACAACGAAAGCGTTGCCGATAATGAAAAGGTTCGCGGCCGGCCCAGGTAAATCGCCCCTGATCCCGTCGAACTATACCAAAATTTCTTATCAAAAACATTGTTGCACATTAGGGAAAATAAGACATCTTTCCCATCAATTTTCGTTTCATAATTAACACCCAAATCAAACATCGCGATCGCCGGTACATCAAGCGGCTGGTTGCCATGACGGATACGTGCCGCCTGTAAATAATCGAATCGTCCAACAATCGACCACTGTTTTTCAGGCTTGTAAACCATGGCCAGCGCCGCCCCCCACTTCGGCAAACCTAAGACACTCTGACCGTTTGTTTGTGTAGCATTAATGCAGTTTAGACCAAAGATGACATCCCATTTGGGCGACAGACTCCCTGTCGCGGCATACTCCATACCGGAATACGTTTGTTCCTTATCGATGAGCAGATATCTATTTCCTCCAATGAGGACGTCATTGGTTCCCTGCTTTTTCATTCGATACAAGCTCAAGGTCTGCACGAGCCCACCATTGGAATATTTTACGCCGATCTCATTCTGCCTCGTTTTAGCCGGTGGAATAGTGTCCCCCATATTGGCATACCCAGCGCCAACGACGCTTCCCTCGGAAAAACTCTCACTGTGTTGCGCATACATCGTGAACTGTGGCGTAAACTTATAGACGAAAGCGTACGTCGGGCACGTTGCGCTGGCGTCAACAGGCGCTGCAGTACTACCGGAATAATTTCTCGCCCGCTCACCTCGATGCCCATGTATGCCTAAAACCAGATGCAGCTTATCCCCAGGCGCGGTAACGGTATCAACAATGTGCCAACCGGTCATTATAGATTTATACTGTGTTTTCAATGACTTTTTCGGCAATTTCACCAAAAGCGGCACATCATTCGTGTGGTAAATATTGCCCGGCGCCGGGATATAGCGTTCGGCGGGATCAGATCCATAATTTCCGATCGTCTGTCGCCAAAACCACAATCGATCCAAACTCACGACATATTCATTTTCCCATTCGCCCATGAAAAAATTGCCTTTTATGCCCACGCCAACATATTTAGTGGCATGAGCGACCGGCCACTGCGAATAGCCGGTTCCATATCCCGCTGCTATTGATGGTCCATAATTGCCAGCTTCGTCAAGCAATTGTCGGTTATATCCTTGAATCCAACTGGTATAATTTTCCTTATGATAACCCGCATTCAGAAATATTTGCATATTTTTATGAAGCAAATATTCATGATTG
>CAJPQU010000158.1 GCA_905372875.1 uncultured Schwartzia sp.
GCCCCAATCTGCGGTGAGCTGCGTCCGCACCTTTTCCGGCAGTTTCGTGAAAAACCGCGCGTACTGCGCTGCCGTCAGATGTCCGTAAGCATCCTTGATCTGCGCCGCGCTGATGAAGCGGCGGTCATTGGTGGCGTTGTCCGTTAAGAGCTTCATGAAGGCTTTACTGTCCTCAGGGATCGTCTCCACGGTATATCCGACGTCGCGCATTTTTTCCAGCAAACGGCGTACGCTCTCCGGCGAATCGAGACCCGCCGCACTGCCGATATTGGAATTTGTGGGCGGATAATTGTGAAACACGATGGCGATCTTTTTCTCTTGATTCGGCTTCTTCCCTAAAAGCGCCCACTTCTTCGCCTTGGCCGCCAGCCGCACCATACGCTCCTCCATGAGCTGCCACGTCACGTCTCCCACATCGTCCTTCACCCGCGCGGCGATGGGAACGCTGTGAATGACCCCGTCAAACTCCGGCAGGCTCACCGCGATGGAAACTTCCATGGGATTGAGGCCCGCCGGGGACGCTTCCCACTCCGCCCGCTCCCCCAGCACTGTATAGGCTTCCAAAAGCGGTACATCAAGGCGCATCCACTCCTCAATCGACGTTCCCGCAGCCTTGAGGGAAAACTTCATCGTGTTGATGATCACATCCACCAACCGCGTCTTTCCACGGAAGAAATAGCGGTTTACCGCGTCCATCAGGGTCGGCGAATCGAGATCTTCGCTGCGGAAGGTATTAGTGAAGATAGCGATGGCATTCAACCCCTGCGCTTCCAAGGCTCGGATCAGCGCCGTCTGATAGGAAAAATCTCCCATCAGCCACTCAGTGCGGTAGAACATCACCCCCACGGTGGGCCGCCCCGGGAGATAATGGGCCGCCAAATACCCTTCGGCATCTTGGCAGCGCTCCATCTCTGTCCATTCCGGGTGCCATATCCCATGCCACGGCAGGAGCTTCGGTTCTTCCGGCACGTAGGGCATACCGCCGAATTCTTTTCCCAGCCAAAGCACACAATTGTAGAGATTATCCGCCCCATCGTAGCGGAAATACTGCCACGTCCGCCGAATCTGCTCTGGGGAAAATCCGGCGGACACCTTATCTGTGCCGGGGTTTTCCACCAAAATGAGATAGCGGCTCCCCCGGCGTTCCATGCGGCGCACCGCCTGCCGCAAGAACGGCGTATCGAGACCCGTCCCCATCCAGAGGATCAGGATGACATCCGCCTCATCGAAACGCGCCGCCCACTCCGCCGACCACTCCGTCCCGCTCTCAAAGAGCCAGCCCCGCCCTTCAATCCGCGGTGCTTCCTGCATCAATCGCTCCATGTTTTGTCGGTGCAGGCAGTAGCTTCGGGAAATATTTGTAAATAAAGCGATCTTCATCTCATCCCTCCTCTCGGTTCTCTTTTGTCAGCCGCCGGGCACAGGATTCCGCCAGCCATTGTTCCAAGGCGGGAATCATCTCTTTCCCCGGCGATCCATCAACGGCGATCATCGCCGTGTCGGTGGCGGCGGTTAAAATCTCCAATAGCTTCCCCGCTGCCGCCCGCGTTTCTTCCGGGGGCAAAAGCTGCCACAAATATTCATCCAACAAATGTATATACAGGATGCCATAAGGAACCAAGGCAGCAGAAGAGACCACATCCTCTAAAGCCGCCAAAAACACCGGTTTGATCGCTGCGTTCGCCCCGGCGCACTTTTGATACGCTGCCCAGACCGTATCCGACGTCACGCCGAACCGTTGAAGCCGCCGCAAAAGATTGTGCTGCTTCACCGGACAGAGGCCCGACTGTTTGTCCAGTGCCTCCTTCACCGCTGCCATGACCACCCGGCCGATGAGTTCTCCCAATTTACTGTGCTTGCCCGCCCCGTCCAAATAGAGCGACGACTCCGCATTGGCCACCACGATCGTTTGATCGGTGCCAGAGCCAGTGGCCAATCCTGTCGAATAGTGGCTCCCCGCCATCAGTTCCTGAATCGCTGCCGTTTTGGCTTCCGTGCAGGTCACAAGGGCACGGGCCAAGACACCCGGCGGCATATCGGTATCCAAGATCAAGATGATATTGATCGTGCCCGGACGCGGCTTCTCCCGCTTCTTAAAGTACGTCGCCGGATCCCCCACCCGGCCGCCGTTGGTCTCAATCCCGCCGGTGACAATGGCCGTTACCGTCAGTTCCTCATAGGAGAGGGACTTGACCGCTGCGTTTGTCATCTGTGCCGCCGTTCCCATGCCCGTCACCCGAGCTGCATCAAGGCCCAGACGCCGGGACACGATCGCCATATGTTCCTCATAGGTGGGCGCCAGCATCTCGCAGGGCATCCCCGCCCCACGGGTCATATCCCGATTGTATACCGCGGTAAAGTCTTCATGATAGCCGCCGTTATACACCGACGTACTCAATACCTTGCGCCGCCCGGCGAAAAACAGCACGATGCTCTTATCGTAAAGATATGCTATATCCCCGGTGGACAGCTTGGCCAACGTCAAACGATTTTCCATGTATGACATCCTTTTCAGAACCGCATGAACCTGCGATCCGTTACTTTCATCAAAAGGGGGCCGCCACGGCCCCCCTCATGTCAGGCATACCCCTTTAGAAGCACTGATCGTAGCCCATCACCTCAGCACATCCTTTTCGCGCTGCCTGCGGTAATCAATCTGCCACAGATCAACGCATTGTGGCCGGTTTATTTCCTTGGCAGGACAAAAATTCTGCACTAAGCTGACAGACTTTATTTTACCATTGCTCCCTTATGCTTTCCCGCTTGGCCCGACATG
This sequence comes from uncultured Schwartzia sp., assembly GCA_905372875.1. Classification (GTDB taxonomy): domain Bacteria; phylum Bacillota; class Negativicutes; order Selenomonadales; family Selenomonadaceae; genus CAJPQU01. The sequence continues at coordinate 2,777 of CAJPQU010000158.1, forward strand.
ATGCGCTTGTACATCGCGTGGATGGCATCGGCCGACGCCCCTTTCTCCTTCGCCGCTTTCACATGGATCATGGCGCTGCGATACTTCGCATGGGCTTCATCCTTAGGAATCTTATCGATATCCATGGGATCAAATTCCATGACCCGCTTAAAGACCGCGTGGATCTCCGCCGAGCTTTTTCCCGCTTTTTTGGCCGCTTCCGCGTGCTTTTTCGCGCTCTCGTAATGCATCTTGCCGTGCGGATCCGTCGGTACTTCAAACTTTGGATGTTCCATTCCTTTCACCTCCTTTCGTCGCCGAAGCCGTCTTTTACGCTCCGGTTTTAGGAATCACTAAAATCAACCCCATCCTCTTGGCGCATCTTTTTCGCCCTGCCCAGCGCGAAAATCCTTCACCGAGAACCACTCTCTGCGTTCTGTTTATTTTCTCGGCAGAACAAGAATCTGCACCAGTCTGATAGACTTTATTTGATCAGTGCTTCCTTGATAACCGCATTATAAACGATATAGCTGTCATACAGTCAAGAAAAGAAATTCCAGAAAAAAATATTTATTGTCGTTCCCATGGTTTTCAATAAGCAGAAAAGCCTGCCCATTCCTCGTCGCTTCGACCTCTCAGCCAAGCGCGGCAAGGCCATGGGCAGGCCTCTTCTGACGTGTGACTTCTCCTACTGCCGCCGAAACTCAATTCAGTTGGAAGCGTACGGATGTGGAGATGGCACACCGCACCGCATCCCCGGCTGAGTTTTCTGCCGGGCTGAAAGTATACTCATAGGCCGCGCTCCGAGCGGCGCTATCCATCTCATCGTACCCCGAAGAATCCACGACCTCGGCGCTCTCCACACTGCCGTCCGTCGCGACAATGAGGCGTAAGCGCACGACCCCCTCGATGCCGTCCCGCCGCAGCCGTTCAGGATAAGCAGGTTCCACGGAAGAAATGAGCCGCGGCGGCACACTGGGCCGCATCCCGCCGCCCCCTTCGCCGGGGCCTTCTCCACCGCCGGTACCGGTACCATGGCCGCTGCCGGAGCCGCCGCCAGATCCCGAACCGGAGCCTGGCCCTTCGCCGGAACCGGTACCTGTGCCC
>CAJPQU010000159.1 GCA_905372875.1 uncultured Schwartzia sp.
ACGCGCTACTTTGAGGGGGTAGTGTTCACAAGACGTATGGGTTCAAGTCCCATCGACCGCACCATAGCATTCAGGCCGGAGCGATTCCGGCTTTTTATTTTCCCCAGGGCGATATCTTTGGATATGCCTTGACAAAAGGGCAGGAACCCGATAACATGAGAGGACAATAGTTTACTTTAGTTACAGTAAAAAGGAGAGATAATGATGTCGATGATCGATAAAGAGATTGGCGATTTTTCTGTACAGGCGTATCAGAATGACGCGTTTCACACGGTGACGAAAGCGGATGTATTAGGAAAATGGAGCATTTTTTTCTTCTATCCGGCGGATTTTACCTTTGTTTGCCCGACGGAGCTGGAAGATTTGCAAAATACGTATGAGGAGTTCAAAAAGGCGGGCTGTGAAGTGTATTCCGTTTCCTGCGATACGCACTTCGTCCATAAGGCGTGGCACGATCATTCGGAGCGTATCAGCAAGATTACCTATCCCATGCTGGCGGATCCTACGCAAATTTTGGCGAAGAATTTTGAGGTTCTCATCGAGTCGGCGGGCATCGCGGAGCGCGGGACGTTTATCGTGGATCCCCAAGGTAAGATCAAGGCGTACGAGGTGAACGCGGGCAATGTGGGCCGCAATGCCGAGGAGCTTTTGCGGAAATTACAGGCGTGCAAATTCGTGGCGGAGCACGGCGACGAGGTTTGCCCGGCGAAGTGGCAGCCGGGGGCAGAGACGCTGAAGCCGAGCCTCGATCTTGTCGGGGCGCTCTGAGATGTCGGGGCAAAACAATCAGGACCTTTATGACGCTATCGTTATCGGCGGCGGCCCGGCAGGGCTGGCCGCCGGGATTTATCTGGCCCGTGCCTGCTGTCGCGTCCTGATTTTAGAAAAAGAAACTTTTGGCGGGCAGATTACCATTACGGCCGAAGTGGTGAATTATCCGGGCAGCGAGCCGGTGAGCGGCACGGAACTCACGGCGCGCATGCGCAAGCAAGCGGAGGATTTCGGCGCGGAGTTTAAGATGGCCGAGGTACGGGAGCTGCGCGTGGCGGGAGATATTCGCGAGGTCGTGACGAGTCAGGGCACGTTTCGGACTTTTGGGATCCTTTTGGCGACGGGGGCTAAGCCGCGCACGCTGGGATTTCAGGGGGAGCAGGAGTTTCGCGGCCACGGGGTCGCATATTGCGCGACCTGCGACGGGGAATTTTTCACCGGTAAGGAGATTTTCGTCATCGGCGGCGGGTTTGCCGCGGCGGAGGAAGGCGTCTTTCTGACGAAATATGCCAAGCGGGTGACGATACTCATGCGAGGAGATGATTTTTCCTGTGCCCCTTCGACGGCGCGGGCAGCCCGGGAACACGAGAAGATCATCGTGCATACCCACGCGGTGGTGGAGGCGGTGGAGGGCGACAGACTGCCTCGCCGCATCATCTGGCGGGATACCAAGACGGGAGAAAAGACGACCTACGCACCAGCGGATGGTGACACCATCGGGGTATTCGTATTCGCCGGCTATGAGCCGGAGGCCGGGCTCCTTCGAGGCATTGCCGAGATTGATGACCGGGGCTATGTGGTTACCGACCGGGAGCAGCGCACGAATGTGCCGGGGATTTACGCGGCTGGAGATGTGTGCGTGAAGGAGCTGCGGCAGGTGGTAACAGCCGTCAGCGACGGCGCCGTGGCGGCGACGGGGTTGGAACGCTACGCGGAAAAGATGCGGGTGAAAACAGGGGAACGGCCGGTGTTTCAGGAACGACGGGGAACGCCTCATGTGTCCGAGGGGAAAGGCCAAAGTGTGGCGCAACCGGCTGAGAACGGCCCTTTTGCGGCGGATGTTTTAGCGCAGCTGCAGACCGTATTTTCCCGTATGGAGCAGCCGCTGATGCTGCGGCTCTTTCTGGATGACCGTCCGGTTTCCGCTGAGCTTCGCGATTACATGACCAAGTTGGCTTCCCTGACGGAAAAGCTGACAGTGGAAGAAACCGCGGGAACGGAGGAGACGCCTTGCGTTCGGGTTTATCGTGCGGATGGCAGTCCGGTGGGCCTCGCGTTTCACGGCGTGCCGGGGGGGCATGAGTTTACCAGCTTTGTGTTGGGACTGTACAACGCATCTGGGCCGGGACAGCCTTTAGCGGAAGAAGATCGCGTCCGTATTGAGAAACTGTCGAAAGACATCCATATCACGGTTTTGGTGAGCCTCACTTGTACGATGTGTCCGGAATTGGTCACCAGTGCGCAGCGCGTCGCCAGCCTGAACCCGCGGGTGACGACGGATGTGTACGATCTGAACCATTTCCCCGCCCTGCGGGAGAAGTATAAGGTGATGAGTGTACCATGCTTCATCATTAACGACGGCGCTCTGCATTTTGGTAAAAAGAACGTTTCCCAGCTCCTTGACCTTTTGGAGGCATAAGATTTTCGGAGCCGAGTCAATGACCTGCCAATGGCCTTTATTTTGAAAAGAAGCGGCCGCACTGCGCATGGAGAGGGTTTATTTTATAGGAAGGATGAGGTGCGGTTATGATCGTGAGTGCCAGCCGACGAACGGATATTCCGGCGTTTTTTGCCGACTGGTTTTACCGGCGGCTGGAAAAGGGCTTCGTCCTTCTGAAAAATCCTTATAACCCGCTGCAAGTCGGGCGTGTCATGCTCACGCCCGACAAGGTAGACGGGTTTGTTTTTTGGACAAAAAACGCCGCGCCGATGCTGCCTCGCCTGCAGGAATTGGATGGGTTCAAGTATTATTTTCAATTCACGATTACGCCTTACGGGCGCGACGTGGAACGTCACCTTCCCGATAAGCAGGAAGTCGTCCTTCCCGCCTTTCGCAGTCTGGGAAAAGGCAAAGCGATCTGGCGGTATGATCCTGTTTTTCTCAGTGAGCGCTATCCTTGGGCATACCATCTTCGGGCGTTTACGGCGCTCGCCAGGGAACTGGAGGGATATGCGACGGAGGTGGTCATGAGTTTCGTGGATTCCTACCGGTCAGTGGATTTACGGCCGCTGAAAATTCAGCCGCTCACGTCGGAGCAGCGGTTGGAGATGGCGCAGGAACTACGGGAGATCGCGGCGGGGTATGGGATGGTGCTTTCTTCCTGTGCTGAAGAATTGGGGCTTCCGTCCGCTTGCTGTGTGGATGGGAAAAGGTTCGGGGTGGATAAACCGCGAGATCGCTATCAGCGTAGTTTGTGCTGCTGCACGGAAAGCGTGGATATTGGTGCTTACAACACTTGCCGTCACGGTTGTGTCTACTGCTATGCCAATCCTTATGGCCGGGTTCAGGCACCGCCCGACGTGGAAGCCGATGTATTGGGGCCGCCGCTTACGGGCCGGGAGACAATAAAACAGCGAAATTGAAAGAAGGCTCCTGCGTTTTACCGGTAGGGGCTTTCCTTATACCTTTACTTTCCTCGGAGGCTTTGCTATGATGAGAAAAAGAGCCGCCGGGCCTATGAGAAGAGGTGAGTGCGGATGTTGCAGTCGGAGCGGGTGAAACGGGCCATCGACGCGGTGGAAGAGGCTTGCGGACATTGCGAGATGTGTTCGCCGGACTGTCCCATCGCCGTGGCCAAGCGGGCGTTGGACGGACTGTATTATGATCTGCAGCAGGCGGAACAAGAGGATTCCCAAGAAAAAGTCCCCGGAAACGGCGTTTTTTAACACCGTTTCCGGGGACTTTTTGATTTCGGGGTCAAATATCGTCAAATACGCGACGGATCATGGCTAACACGCGTTCTTGATCCACGTTGGTTACAAGGCGCGCCGATTGGCTTCCCTCGGGGCCGTAGCCCACGTAGGCCAGCGTTTGACCGTAAGAGAGGGAGTAGGTGTCATTGACATCAATCGGCAGGGTCCTTTCT
>CAJPQU010000160.1 GCA_905372875.1 uncultured Schwartzia sp.
TTGTTGCTCTGAGAGGGAAAGAAAATCAAAAGAAAAGCGGCAATCAATCAGAAAAGGTACTTGGCAAAAACGCGCGCTGGGGAGGAAGGGAGGAAATGTTTTTGGCGGCAGGAAAAAAGAGACACAGCGACGAAATATTTCAGAGAAAATTATGTCCTGCCCTTGGGGACAGGACAGCGGTTTGGAGCAGGGAGGGTTCGAGAAATGAAGGCAAGGGACATCATGACGAAGGATATTATGACCGTGTCGCCGGATACGCCGGTGCATGACGTGGCACATCTCATGGTGGAACGCGCCGTGCCCAGCATCCCGGTGGTGGACGCGGCGGGGAAAGTGCTGGGTATGGTGAGCGAAGGAGATCTGCTAAGAAAGAAGATCGCGCCCCAAAGGCCGCAGGTGGTGAATGTCTTAGGCGAATACCAGGGAATGGAGGAGTACCGGGAGGCCTTTCGTAAGATGGGGGCGAATACTTCCGGGGAGATCATGACGTCGCCGGTGGTGACGGTCGAGGCGGAGGACGAGGCCGCCAAGGTAGGAGAGACGGTGCTCAATCACCACATCAAACAGGTTCCCGTGCTGGAAAACGGGAAATTGGTGGGCCTTATCTCTCGGGCGAATCTCTTGAAGTGGCTGTTGGCATGAAGGAAGCGCTGCTCAATGAATATGCCCGCCTCGTGGTACGAGTGGGGGTGAACGTACAGCCGGCGCAGCCGGTGGTGATAAATGCGCCTATCGAAGGCGCGGACTTCGCCCGGCGGCTGGTGGGGGCGGCCTATGAGGCCGGGGCGCGGGACGTGACGGTAAACTGGAGTGACGAGACCTTGGCGCGGCTGCGCCTGGAGCATGTTTCGGAAGACGTTTTAGGTGAATATCCTCACTGGAAGAAAGCCCTCTACGAGGATAACGCGGCGGCGGGGGCGGCCTTCATCTCTCTTCACGGGGACGATCCGGAAATCTTTCGCGGGATTGCCCCGGTCCGCCTTCAAAAGGTGCAGCGGGCGGCGGGGGAAGCCCTTATGGATTATCGGGCGCGGATGATGAGCAACAAGAACACCTGGTGCGTGGCGGCTATCCCCACCCGCGGCTGGGCGCGGAAGGTATTCCCTGATAAAACGCCGGCAGATGCCGTGGCGGCCCTGTGGGCAGCCATTTTAGAAACGGTGCGGGTGACGGGGGACGGCGGCGCGGCTGATCGCTGGCGGAGTCACATCGCCTTTTTGCGGCGGGCGGCGGACTTTTTGAACCGCAACGAATTTGACGCCCTTCATTATCGAAACGCGAGGGGCACCGATCTCACAGTGGGGCTGCCTCTCGGGCATATCTGGGTGGGGGGCGAGGAGGCGACGGAAGCCGCCGACGGAAAGCCGGGGGGCGTTCCCTTCGTGGCCAATCTTCCCACGGAGGAGGTGTACACCCTGCCCGACCGCGACCGCACGGAGGGAGTCGTATATGGGACGAAGCCTTTGGTCTTTCACGGCAACCTCATCGACGGCCTGCGGCTGACCTTCCGTGCCGGGAAAGTGGTGGACTTCGACGCGGATAAGGGCCGGGAACTTCTGGGCGACCTCCTCGGCACCGACGAGGGGGCGGCGCATTTAGGGGAAGTGGCGCTGGTGCCCTTTGATTCCCCTATTTCCCAGAGCGGCCTTCTCTTTTACAACACCCTCTTCGACGAAAACGCCGCCTGCCATTTGGCTCTCGGCAAGGCGTATCCCACCTGCCTCAAAGGCGGGGCCGACATGGACTCGGTCACCCTCCTGGGGCACGGCGTCAACGATTCTCTCCTCCACGAAGATTTTATGATCGGCTCCCGGGATTTATCCATCGCTGGCCGCAAGAAAGACGGCCAGGAAGTGCCGGTCTTTCGGGAGGGGAATTTTGTGGAGTTTTGACGATGCAGGTACGAAGGGCCCTTTCGGTGCTGATTTTATAGGCTGGCAATAAAAATGCCCGCTCTGGTTTAGGCCGGAGCGGGCATTTTTTGTTGGGCGGCTCAGAACGCCGGAACGATGGCGCCTTTGTATTTGCTGTCGATGAAGTCTTTAACTTCCTTCGAGGTCAGGGCCTTCATGAGGGCCTCGATTTCGGGGCGTTTTTCATCCCCTTCGCGGACAGCGACGATGTTTACATAAGGGGAGGTCTTATCCTCCATGAACAGGGCGTCCTTCGTGGGTACTAAGTTCACCTGCATGGCGAAGTTCGTGTTGATGACGGCCGCATCCACGTCGTCCAAGGTGCGCGGCACCTGGGCGGCTTCGACCTCCTGGAATTTGAGGTTTTTCGGGTTGTCGGCGATGTCCTGCACCGTGGCCTTGACGCCGGCGCCTTCCCGGAGTTTCAGGAGGCCCGCCTTTTCCAAGAGGAGCAGCGATCGGCCGCCGTTCGTGGGATCATTGGGGATGGCGATGGAAGCGCCGTCAGGCAGGGCGGTCAGTTCCTTGATCTTTTTGGAGTAGATGCCCATGGGTTCAATGTGAACGCCTCCGGCATTTTTGAGCTTCAGTTCCTTGTGTTCGCTGATGAAATTGTCAAGGTACGGCTCGTGCTGGAAGAAATTGGCATCCAGTTCCTTGTCGTTGAGGGCCAAATTCGGCTGGACGTAATCGCTGAATTCGACGATCTGAAGATCAATGTTCTGCTTGGCCAGGAGCGGTTTGACGATCTCCAAGATCTCCGCGTGGGGAACCGGCGTCGCGCCGACCTTGAGGGTCGTTTTCGCCCCCGCGGCCGGGGCAGCCGAGTCGGAGGAGGCGGCGGGTTTGCCGCTGTCGCCGCAGCCCGCTAAGGCGAGTGTCATGAGGAATGCGGTCAGAAGAAGAAATAGCTTTTTCATAGAGATACCTTCCTTTCGTATGCGTGATATTTTGGGGTCGCTTTATTTTTTGTTCAGCCGTCTCGCCAGCCAGTTGCCGCCGAACTGGATGAGCTGGACGAGGACGACGAGAACGACGATGGTGGCCAGCATGACTTCCGGGCGAAAGCGCTGGTAGCCGAAGCGGATGGCCAGATCCCCCAGCCCGCCGCCACCGATGGCCCCCGCCATGGCCGAAGCGCCGACGAGGGCGATGACCACCGTGGTGAGCTGGGCGACGATGCCTGGCATGGCCTCGGGGAGGTAGACGTGTCGAATGATTTGGAGCGGGGAAGCCCCCATGGCGAGGGCCGCCTCGACGATGCCGTAGGGGACTTCCCGCAGAGACGTCTCCACCTGCCGCCCGATGAAGGGGATGGCAGCGATGGTGAGCGGCACCATGGCCGCCGTGGTGCCGATGGAGGTTCCGGCCACGAGCCGGGTGAAGGGGATGATGGCCACCATCAGGATGATGAAGGGGACGGAGCGCACGGCGTTGATGACGGCGGAGAGAACCCGGTTGAGGGGGAGACACTCCAATATCTGGTGTTTTGCCGTGGTGAGGAGAAGTACTCCCAAGGGGATGCCGATGATGGTCGCCGCCAGCATGGAAACCGCTACCATGCGAAGGGTCTCTCCGAGCGCCTTAACGAGCAGCGCCATAAGATCAGCCGACATAGCCGATCACCTCAATTCTGAGATCTCGTTGGGATAAGTAAGAGAGCGCGTCCTTGACGGCGGGATCCTCGCCGGAGATGCCGATCAAAAGACGGCCGTAAGGTGTATCCTTAATGTGATCGATGTTGCCATAGAGAATGCTCACGTCGATGGGGAAGCGGCGGATGAGAGCAGCGATGACCGGTTCGTCGGCGGAGTCGCCGATGAAGGTCAGCCACACTAAGAGCGGCGCCCCCGGGAGCGGTGTTTCGGAGATGGCTTTTCCCTCAAAAGCGGCGGGGAGCTCGCTGGACATAACGGCGCTGATAAATTCTTT
>CAJPQU010000161.1 GCA_905372875.1 uncultured Schwartzia sp.
CGATACTTCTATATGCTTAATAAAGCAGTTTTGAAAAAGAATCTGCTGTTCTTTCGTCAGCGTCATACCAGCAATGAGCTGATGAAATTTATTCGTTTTTTGCGGTACGATACAATATTTACACGCCACGATGCTACCCTCTCCACATTCTTATTTTACCGGATATAGTCGCTCGTATCGAATGCGATTCTGTAAGACATTTTTCACATAGCTCCGGGTTTCCGGATAAGGGATTTTGTCCACATCCCGAAAAGTCCACGGCCAGCCTCCTTCCTCCATCCACTCCTTTACTGTTCCGCGTCCTGCATTATAGGCAGCCAACGTCAAAATATCATTCCCGGCAAATTCCCGCTTTAGCTCCGCCAAATACCAAACACCGTAACGAATATTTGTCTCCGGCTCATGAAGCCTCTCTAAGGAGAATGCTTTGTCACCTAATTCGTGGGCAATCCACTTCGCTGTCTCCGGCATAATCTGCATGAGACCGACAGCGCCGCGCTGAGAATGGACATCGTTTTTGAATCGGCTTTCATTCATGATGACGCTGGCGATGAGCGCGCTGTCCACGCCATTGGCATTCGCATAAAGTTCTACCAAATCCTGATACGGATAAGGATAGAGGTAACGCCGCTGTACATGCTCATTCTGGCTAAGAAAATAGGCGAAAAAAGCTCCAAACACAACTCCTAACGCCAACAGTAAAGAGGATCGCCGCCGGTGTTTTGCTCTTCTCTTTCGAAGCTCATGCTTGAGCAACCTCATTTCCTCCCTGTTTTCCTCGTAATTTTAGGAGTGCATGCCACGCCGCAGTTACCTGCGCCTGTGTCCTTTCTAAATCCCCTGTATTGTCAATCACCACATTGGCCCGCCTTCTTTTTTCTTCCAGTGGCATTTGCGCTGCAATACGCTGTCGTGCCAGTTCTTCGGAGAGATGGCTTCGTTCCTTGAGTCGTTGTAACTGTGTCGCCTCATCTGCGTATACCACCCAAACTTCGTCCGCCATATCCTCCCAACCGGCTTCAAAAAAAAGCGGCACATCCAAGACCACCGTGGTATTCTCTTGTTCCCGCAGCACCTGCAAACGCCGCAGTGTCTCTGCCCGAACTAAGGGATGTGCCATCCGATTCATCCAAGCGCGCTCGTTCGGGTCTGCAAATACAATCCGACCGATAACGGCCCGATTCAGTTGTCCGTCAGGGAGAAGCGCCCGCTTAGGGCCATACCGACTCACATAGCTTTGCCAAAGAGATTTACCTGGCGCAGACATCTCTCCGGCGATCGTATCCGCATCAAGGATACAAACGTTATACTTTTCCCGGAGCCACTGGGATACTGTACTTTTACCGCAGGCAATTCCGCCGGTCAACCCGACAATGTACATCGCCATCCCTCTATTCTCATTCTTTCCTATGCTTAACCCGATTTTTTTGACACTGTGGGCAGAAATGACTGCCGCGTCCACCAACGACTATGCGTCGTATCGTTGCACCGCAGCGAGGACAGCGACATCCCGTCCGTTGATAAACTTGCAGCTTATCCTGATGGGAGCCGGAACGCCCTTCTCCGTCCCGATAATTCCGAACTGTCGTTCCCCCGTCGGCGATACCTGCGCGAATTACCGTATTGATAGCATCGAATAAGCGCTTCGTCTCTTTTGAAGACAACGACGCAGCGGCACGTTCCGGATGGAGTTTGGCCGCAAACAATGCTTCATCCGCATAGATATTGCCCAAACCGCCGATATATCGTTGATTAAGGAGCAGACTTTTGATTTTTCCCCGTCGATCTGCCAATAGTTTGCGAAAATATGATAAGGTAAACATTTCGCTTAAAGGCTCGGGGCCCATGGCGCTGAGTCCCGGGATACGGTGCATCTCTTTGGGCCCCACCGCATAGAGCGCTCCCAACGTACGAGCATCGCCAAAGAGCAGTGCCGCCCCGCCGCGCAGGTGAAAAACAGCGCGCGTATAAGGAAAACTTGAAGATGCTCTTTTATCTATGTAAAAAAGCTGTCCTGTCATTTTCAGGTGAATGACCAGCTCCATATTGTCATCCAAAAGAAACCGCAGATATTTTCCCGTTCGGCAAATATCTTGAATTTTCTTACCTTTCAATCGTTTTATAAATATACTCGGCTGAGGCCATTTCACTAAGCGCGGCAGATAAAGTTCCACAGAGGAGATCTGAGCGCCCATAAGATGCGGTTTTAGAGAACGTCGCACTGTTTCTACTTCCGGTAGTTCCGGCATATATCTCCCACCTTATATCTGCTCTTATTTCGCTTCTGCCCAATTTTTTCCCATGTGCACATCCACTGCTAACGGTACGGAAAGAGATACAACCCCTTCCATGACTGCCTTTAGCAATCGCCTTATGTTCTCTGCTTCCTCCGCTACCGTCTCCACGACCAACTCATCGTGTACTTGAAGCAAAATTCGGCTCTTTAGATTTTCCTGGCGGAGTTTTTGATAACCTGTAATCATCGCCAATTTGATGATATCCGCGGCAGAACCTTGAATCGGCGTATTCATCGCCATGCGTTCCGCCAGCGACCGTTGTTGAAAATTTCGGCTGTGAATCGCCGGAAGCGCGCGTCTTCGTCCAAACATTGTCGTCACGCTTCCGCTCTCATGGGCTTTTTCGATGGTTTGATCCAAAAATCGTTTCACCCCAGGATAACGGGCAAAATAATTATCAATATACCGCGCGGCTTCCTTGCGGGATATTCCTATATTTTTTGCCAGTCCGAAGTCACTGATTCCATATACAATACCAAAATTGACCGCTTTCGCATGACGGCGCAGTTCCGGCGTCACCTCAGACAATGGTACCCCAAAGACCTCCGAAGCTGTCCGCGCATGAATATCCTCATCATGAACAAAAGCCTGGATCAATCCCATATCCTGTGAAAGATGCGCTAAAAGGCGCAGTTCAATCTGGGAATAATCCGCGGATAAAAGATAATCATACCCTTCCCCAGGCTCAAAGAGACGTCGTATCGTCCGCCCCTCTTCCGTTCGCACCGGGATATTCTGTAAATTTGGCTCAGAACTTGATAATCTACCTGTAACCGTTACCATCTGGTTAAATTGCGTATGCACGCGGTGCGTCTCCGAGTCGATAAGGTCATCAATCGCCTCAATATAGGTTGCCTGGAGCTTCATCCACATGCGATAGGCTAAGATTTTTTCAACAATGGGATGCTCTTCGCGTAAACTGTTTAGAACTTCAACATTCGTAGAGTATTCGCCGAGTTTTCTTGTTTTCTTCAACGGCGGCAGACCTAATTCTTCAAACAACACCACTCCCATTTGCTTAGGAGAATTAATGTTAAATTCGTGATGTGCCAACGCAAAGATATCTTCCTGTAAGCGGGCAATCGTATGGCGAATGGCTTCTCCTTGCTCCTTTAGCTGAGTGCGATTCACATAGACGCCCACTTGTTCCATCGCAGCCAAAACCTCTACCAGGGGAAGTTCGATCTCCGCATAGAGCTTTTCAAGTGCCTGCTCTTGAAGCTGCTCTTTTAGGCGATCGCGCAGGGAAAAAATCGTCTCGGCTTGCCATGCCGCCAAGAATTCCATAGTCAACCCCGAAGGACAAGGTGGCAGATCCTGTCCCCAAGCGTCGCGTAGTTGTTCAACAGTTTTTTCACCAGCCGCAGGCTCCAAAAGATACGCCGCTAAGGCTTCATCAAAAAAATGGAGCGAAGGCCCTCCCCCCGCGTGATAAAACTGTTTCAAAGCCACCGTATCACGCTCTATGTCGTCGTCCTGTAGAAGCTTCCATAGGACGGGCCACGCCTCAGAAGTTTCTGCCGCATAAGCGAGCCCCTCTCC
>CAJPQU010000162.1 GCA_905372875.1 uncultured Schwartzia sp.
GTAGAGGATCGTCCCTGCCGTCGGCCGAGCCAGCATCGTCAGCATGCGGATCGTCGTCGTCTTGCCAGCGCCGTTAGGTCCTAAAAGACCAAAGACTTCCCCCGTCGCCACCGTGAGATCCAGCCCGTCCACCGCCACCTTTTCCGCCGTACGGTTGTCTTGCGCCTTATGGGAAAAGACCTTGCGTAGCCCTTTTACCTCAATCATCGTTCCCTCATCATCCCGACCTTCCCGCCTGACAGTTCACGCATTCCCGCCGCCCGCCGTCCTCAGAGCGTCCCACGCTTCCTCCGCCCGCCGAACGTAAAGGCGGCGAACGGCGCCGCTCTCGCCCAAACCGTGCAGATACGGCTCCACCGTAAATCCCGCAGCCGTCAAAATCGACCGATGGGATTTTTCTCCCTCTCCGGCCATATCGTCTTTTACATGCTTCCCCACTGCCATCATCAGTGGCATCAACAGTACTCGTTTCACCTGCCGTTCCTTGAGCCTCGGAAGAATATGTGCCAAGCGCGGCCACCCCTCCATGGTGTAGACGAAAACATCCTTCCATCCCGCCGTGTCAAGGCGATCCTGAAGCACTGCGTAAAAGGCGTTGGAAGGGTGCGGTGTACCGTGCCCCATGAGGAGAACAGCTTCTCCCATTTTCCGCGGTGGAAACGTCTCCCCTAACGCTGTCACGAAATCCGCCACATCGTCCCGCTGCTCTTCCTGCGCCATCCAATACATCAGCGGCGTTCCCAAAACGAGCTTCTTGAACCGCGCCCGATATGCCTGAAAGATCTCTGTCAACAGCGAATAATCGAGGCCGGGGAAAAAATCCAGTGACACCAGGGCAACCCGAGTAAAGCCTTGGGAGGCCAATCCTTCAAGGGCCGCTTCTGGGCGCGGCAAACGGATCCCCGTATTCGCTGCAAAGCGGCGAATCATGACCTCGGACGTAAACGCCTGAGTGATGGTCACGCCGGGATGTTTCTCGGCGATCGCTTCCATTGTGGTCGCCAGAGAAGCCTCATAAGCGGCTTCTCCCGCCGCGCCGTAGCTCACCACCAGCATGGCTTCCTTCGCCGCCTTTTCGGGAAAGGATTCTTCCTCATGGATCAACACCCCGATCCCTGCCGCCCGTTTCAGCGCCTGCGTGGGGCATTTCACCGCCTCGTTCAGCCGATACCCGGCACCGTAATCATGGCGTTTCATCCCGCACTCTCCCTTTCCTCCTCATGCCCCTCCACCAAAGAGACCGGCGACAGTACCGATCTTCCCTGAGAATTAACAAAGATATCGGCCTTGACCCCAAAGACTTCCCCCAACATGTCCACCGTCAGGATCTCCTTCGGCGTTCCCTGGGCGAAAATGCCGTGGTTTTTAATGACCACAATCTCGTCGGCGTATTGCAGGGCGTGGTTGATATCATGCAGCACCATGATCACCGTCATCTTGTAATCCCGATTGAGCTCTTCCACGATGTTCATGACCTCAAGCTGATGCCCGATATCAAGGTATGTGGTCGGCTCATCAAGGAGCAAAATTTCCGGCTGCTGGGCCAGCGCCATAGCAATCCACGCCCGCTGCCGCTCCCCGCCGGAAAGCGCCATGACACGCCGGTGTAAAAATCCTTGCAGATGAGTGCGAGCGAGCGCCCAGGTCACCGCCTCCCGGTCCGCTTTCGGATCTCCGGGCCGCAGCCAGCTCCGATAAGGAAAGCGGCCAAAATCTACCAACGCCTCCACCGTCACATCCGGCGGTGCCTGCGCCCCTTGGGGCAAAATCGCTAACCGCTGGGCGAGCCGCTGACGGCCCATGTTCCTTACATCCTCGCCATCTAACAAAACCTGCCCCTGATAATGATGATTAAGGTTGGACAGCGCTTTTAAGAGGGTGGATTTCCCTGCACCATTAGGTCCGATAATGGCCGTGCGCTTCTTTTCGCTGAAGGTAAGATTGATATTTTTGATGATCGTATGCTTTTCGATCTTGACCGTCAAATTCTTCGTTTCCAGCGCCATCAGAGTTCCCTCCGTAACAAAAAGAGAAAGAAGGGCGCCCCTAAGGCCGCCATCAGGATGCCCACGGGAAGTTCCGTGGGAGCAAAAGCCGTCCGAGCGAAGGTATCGCTGAAAATGACCACTGCCGCCCCCAAGAGCGCCGCCCCCGGCAAGAGGAAGCGATAATCCGAGCCGACCAAAAGCCGCGTAGCATGGGGAACGATAAGCCCCACGAAGCCCAAGAGTCCCACCACGGACACGGCGCTGGCCGCCAACATCGCCGCCAAGGCCGTCATTACCACCCGGGTCAGCTCCACATTAAGCCCCAGCCCCTTCGCGATCTCATCCCCTAATTGCAAGATATTGAGGTGCTTTGCGCCTAACAGTACCAAGACCAATCCCGCCGCCGCATAGGGCAAAATAATGGACACATGAGGCCAGCTTCGCGCCGCCAAGCCGCCCACCATCCACATGAGCGCCCCATGCACCTTGTCACTGTAAAAGATCATCAGGGCCGAAATTCCGGCCCCCAAAAAGGCCGACACCGCCACCCCGGCCAGAATGATCCGCACCGGACGAATGCCGTTTTTCCACGCCAAGGCATAGATACATATCGCCGCTCCCATGGCGCCCACAAAAGCGGCCGGTATAATCATGTACTCATACCCGGGAAATACCAGCATCACCAAAATGCCCGTCAGCCCCGCGCCGGACGAAATACCGATAATGTGGGGATCCGCCAGCGGATTTTTCATGATAGCCTGCAAGACCGCCCCGGCAAGGGCCAGATTAACCCCCACCAAAGCCGCCACAATGGTACGCGGCAAGCGGATATTCATAATGATCTGCTGATGGACCCCCGGTGTCTCCCCTAAAAGTGCCTGCCAAATCTCCTCTAGGGGAATGCGCACCGACCCCATGGTCACGCTGATGATAAATCCCGCCACCACTAAGCCGGCAAATAACGTCAGAATCACGAGCCGCCGAACCAGCCCCGTACTTCGGATATGTTTTTCGTTCCCTTCCGCCATTACTGGAACACCTCAGGATACACCGCCCGCGCCATCTCTTCCGCCGCCTCGGGATAATGAAGACCGGGGCTTAAAAGGAAATGCTCCTGTGACAAATAATAGACCTTACCGTTTTTAATTGCCGGGATCGTCTGCCAGGCGGGATTTCCCTCAATGGTCGCCTCCATGCTGGCCTTGATGTCTTTCATCTCGCCCATACTGGTAATAAAGAGAATCTCCGGGTTCTGCTCCACCAAAGTTTCGATACTGTAAGGAGCGGCGTCGGGATTTTTCTCCATGGGCGTCATGCCGCTGGCCACGTTGATAAAGCCCAACATTTTCGCCACTGATCCGGCAATGCTGGTATCAAGCTGCACGCTCAACCCTTGGACGGTGCTGTGGAGGATAGCCACGCGAAGATTTTCCTTCGGCATCTTTGCCTTAACGGCGTCAAGCTTATCCTCCATGGACTTGATCAGGGCCTCGCCCTTCGCCTTTTCTCCCGTCACCTGGGCAAATACTTTAACTTCGTTCTTCACATTTTCATAATTTTTCATGTCCATCACCAGCACGGAGATCCCGTTCTCCGTAAGCGGCTGGATCAGTTTCTCATTCATCCCCTTATTCACGATGACGAGATCCGGCGTACAGGCCAGTACCTTTTCCAAATCAATCTGATACACCCGGCCAACGCTGGGCTTATCTTTCGCGAAATCAGGCAAAGCCAATTTCGCATCTGGACGGCCGACAATATCGCCGCCCACCGCATGGAGC
>CAJPQU010000163.1 GCA_905372875.1 uncultured Schwartzia sp.
GGGTACCATGACGATCTCCACCGGCAGATTGAGATCCGCCGCCACGCGGCGCACCACCACTACCTGCTGAGCATCTTTTTGACCGAAAAATGCCTTGTCAGCGCGGGCGAGATGAAGAAGCTTCGTCACCACCGTGGCCACGCCGCGAAAATGCCCGGGACGCTGCGCCCCACATAATTTGTTGGTAATATCCCCCTCCACCGCAACGTAAGTGGCATATCCTTCAGGATAGAGCGCCGCCGGTTCTGGGTGAAACACCGCGTCTACCGGCACCTGTTTGAGCTTTTCACAGTCCTCCGAAAAGGCGCGGGGATAGGCTTCGTAATCCTCGTTAGGGCCGAACTGGATGGGATTGACGAAAACAGAGGCAATGACGACGTCCGCCGCCTTTCGCGCCGCCTCCATGAGGGCGATGTGCCCTGCATGGAGCGCCCCCATCGTCGGCACCAAGGCGATGGTCTTCCCCGCCGCCTTCATCGCTTTTGTATAGTCTTTGAACGCTTCCACCGTCTGAAAAATCTCCACGAAACCCTCTCCTTTTTCCCGTCGCTGTCAGTCACCGGTTTATGCCCGGGGAACGCGCTGCCGCTGTTTAGGTGTACCAAACCAAAACCGGAACGTCTTCTCCCACGCCCCAGGGACGCTTTCCCATCATCAGGCTGGACGCGCCTCGCTGTCTGCCGCCGCCTTTTGATCCCGCCGCTGGCAATAATTCGCCACGAGGGAGCCAGAAATATTGTGCCACACACTGAAAATCGCCCCGGGTATGGCCGCCGCCGGATTGAAATATAATACTGCCAAGGACGCCGCCAGTCCTGAATTCTGCATCCCCACCTCAATGGCCACCGCCCGCGTCTTCGCCGCCGACAGGTGAAAGAGCCGGGCGAAGAAACAGCCGCAGACCAAGCCCAAGGCGTTATGCAGGACGACGATGGCGGCGATCAGGGGGCCGTAGATCAAAACCTTGCCCCCCGACAGCGCCACCACTCCGCCCACCAAGAGGACGATGGTGACCACCGAAAAAAGAGGCAGCACCGGCAGGCATTTTTTGACGAAATCGCCGCAGAAATGGTTGACCATCACCCCCAACAATACTGGAGCCAAAACCATTTGCGCGATGGAGAGCATCATCTTGACGAGGGAAATATCCACCCACGCCCCGGCGATCAGCCACGTCAGGCAGGGCGTTACCACCGGCGCCAGCAAGGTCGTGGCCATGGTCATGGCTACGGACAGCGCCACATCCCCCCTAGCCAAATAGGTGATGACGTTGGACGCCGTACCCCCGGGGCAGGTGCCTACCAACACTACGCCGATGGCCAATTCCGGCGGAAGCGCAAACGCCTTCACTAACCCCCACGCCGCCAAGGGCATGATGGTGAATTGGGCCAACGCCCCTAAAAACACTTCCCACGGACGCCGCAGGATCATCTGAAAATCCTCCACCCGAAGGGTCATGCCCATCCCGAACATCACCAACCCCAAGAGAGGCGCGATCCACGGCCCCACCCACATCAACAGCGCTGGACGCACTGCCCCCGCCACTCCGGCGAAAAGGACGAACAGCGCCATGTTGTTTACGATCCAACGACAAACTTTTTGCATAACCTACCTCCAAATTCCCATCCCACCGCAGCACTTTCTCTACGGTTTTTCTTCGGCGGAGGCAAAAGAAAACGCCCTTCGGCTGTGACCGAAAGGCGTAGCAATCCCCATATCCTCTCTGTCTCAGTCGTTTCCGATCTAAGCAGACCTCATACCTATTCCGTTGTCCTTGGGGCGTCAGATGAAAGTATGGCTCGCATCGCGATGCCATCTTTTGCTCCGCCCAAAGAATACCACACCCCACGGGAAAAAACAACCCTACGGTTCCCGGTTCATTCCCGCTTCATGGCCCGCAGAAAAAGTGCCATAAGCTTCTCCTTAGGATCCTGATGCTGGCGGACGATCTCGTAGACGGTTCGGCTGATGGGCATGTCCACCCTATACTTCTCCGCCAGCGCCATCAGCGCCTCCGAAGTATAGACCCCCTCCGCCAAATGGAGGGACGGCTGCCCGGAGATGAGATTCTCCCCGTAACGGCGATTGTTGCTATACGGAGAAAAGAGCGTCGCTTCGTAATCGCCTAAATGGGACAGCCCGTAGATCGTCATGGGATCCCCTCCCATCACGCTGATGAGCCGGGAGAGTTCCCGAGTTCCCCGCGCCATGAGCGCGCCTTTAAGACTTCCGTAGTGGACTCCGTCCAACATCCCCGCCGCTAACCCGACAACGTTTTTCGCCGCTGCGCCGATCTCCGTTCCCAAGAGATCTGCCCCGTAGTAAAAGCGGATCAGAGGACTGGCGAAAGCCTTCGCCAAGCGATGGGTCAAAGCGGCATCCGACGAAGCGATGATCATGCAGTTGGGGATCCCGGCGAGGAAATCCTGTACATGCCCCGGCCCCACCCAGACGGCGATCTCCGGTGCCTCGCCCACTTCCTCCCGAAGCACCGTCGAGAGACGCTTCCCCGTGCCGATCTCCAAGCCCTTCATGCAGAGAAGGAAAGTTTTCCCCGTTAAGGGGAGCGCCGCCAATTGACGTCCCAGGGAACGAAGCTGCTGGGAACTGATGGAGATCACACAGACATCCGCTCGTCCCACAGCTTCTGCCAAATTCTCCGTCAAAGTGACGGAAAAGGGCAGCGTTAGATAGGCATTTTTCCGCTGTTCTTTCAGAACGGCCAAATGTTTTGAGCCCGGGCGTCCCCACAGCACCGCCTCGTGCCCGATGTGATCCGCGTACCACGCATGAAACGCGCCCCAACGCCCGCATCCTAATACGGAAACCTTCACCCTTCCACCTTCCTTCCCCGATCCGCGATAAGATCCCGCACCACTTCTCCGGCAAGAATCAGACCCGACACCGACGGCACAAAGGATATGCTTCCCGGCGTCCTCCGGCGATTCCCCTTTTCTCTCACCGCGCCGCCCGTGGCAGCGCTGCCTTCCTTCTCCGCTCTCTCATCTGCCACCATGACGGGCGGTTCCGGAGAATAGACCACCTTCAGACGCGTCACGCCCCGCGCCCGAAGTTCCCGCCGCATGACCTTAGCCAAGGGGCAGCCCCGGGTGTCATAAATATCCGCTACCTGAAACTGGGTGGGATCCAGCTTGTTCCCCGCCCCCATACTACTGATGAGGGGCAGGCCTCTTCGCTGACATTCCACGGCCAAGCTGAGCTTTGCCGTCACCATATCCACCGCATCCACAACATAATGAACCCCCCCGCACAAAAATCGCTCCGCCGCCTCGGGACGATAAAAAGTGGGGATCGCCTCCACCTCGGCCTCGGGATTGATGTCAAAAATACGTGCTTTCATGGTTTCAGCTTTATTTTTCCCCACTGTACCGGTCAGGGCGTGAATTTGGCGATTGATATTCGTCACGTCGATGGCGTCCCCATCCACCAGGCGGAAAAAACCGATCCCAGCCCGCGCCAATCCTTCCGCCACAAAAGAGCCCACGCCGCCGAGGCCGAAGACAGCCACCCGCGCTGCTTTCAATCGGGCCATCCCGTCCGCCCCCAGCAGCATTTCCGTCCGGGAAAACTGCTCTGTCATTCCCGCTGTTTCCTCCCCTCAGGTTTCCGCCGCCTGCCGTACCGCCTCCTGCCGTGCTAATTCGTCACAGCGTTCGTTGTACCGATGGCCGGCGTGCCCCTTGACCCAGTGAAAGTAGATAGTGCGGCGGTCACATTCCGCCCCCAGTGCCTGCCAGAGATC
>CAJPQU010000164.1 GCA_905372875.1 uncultured Schwartzia sp.
ATTTCGTGGCGGTGCTTTTGGCGAAGCGTTATCTGATCAATCGGCGGGAAGGATGACAGACGAAACCCATGGAAGAAAAAAGGGAACGTCCGGATTGGACGGAATATTTTTTGGAGATTGCTCGGGCCGTAGGGCGGCGCGCTACGTGCCTGCGCCGCATGTACGGCGCCATTATTGTAAAGGATAAAATCATCATCAGCACAGGCTACAACGGCGCCCCCCGGGGAGAAGCGAACTGCATCGATACCGGCATCTGCGAGCGGGAACGCCTGCATGTGCCGAAGGGGCAGAACTACGAACTGTGCGTGGCCGTCCACGCCGAACAGAACGCCATCATCAATGCTGACCCGGAAAAAATGAAAGGGGCCACTATCTATATCGTAGGGATTAACGCCGACGGTACGCTGGCTTCGGGAAAACCCTGCCTTCTTTGCCGTCGTATGATCCGAAACGCTATGTTGGCTGAGGCGGTCTACATGGAAACGGATGGCAGTATCGTTCACGTGGCCCCGGCGGACATCCGAGACTGAGCCGCGCTGCGGGGGTGTATGCCTGCTTCGTTAGCGGATCGAGGATTGACGATTTCGAGGCGGCGCAGCCTTGGCACGAGCCCGGGCAGGGAATTCGCAGGGGGCAAAGAGTCAACCGAAGACGAGGAGGTCGTAGTATGCATCAATGGCAGGTGGTATATTCTTCCGTGACGGGAAATACTCGGCAGATCGCTGAAGCGATGGCTGCCGCCGTGGAAGTGGCGCCGGAATCGGTGGAAGAGGCGGCGGTTAGAGACGGCGCGGAGATTGTAGCGGTAGGCTACTGGCTGTGGCGGGGCGGCCCTGATCCGAAAATGGCGGCGTTTTTGCCTAAGCTCCACGATGTGGATGTGATCCTCTTTGAAACCCACGCCGCCGATAATCGCAGCGAACACGCGGTGACGGCGTTTGCTCGGGCGGCGTATCTTTTGGGATCGAACTGCCGGATCTTAGGCACCTTCGAGTGTCAGGGGCAGGTCAGCGCGGCCATCCGAGCTAAGCATGAGAAGATGGCCGCCGACGATCCCCACGCTAAAGCCGGCGGCTGGAAGACATCCATCGGCCATCCCGACGGGGAAGATCTTGCGGCCGCTGCCGCGTTCGCCCGCAAGATGGAAGAAAAGCGGGAACGGCTGGATCAATTTGCCGCCCGTATGGCAGCGAAGCAGGGCTGAGGGAGGACTTGCCTCCTTGAACAAGTTGTTGCGGTGACGGGAATAGAAAAAGTGAAGAACAAATAAAAACTGCGGAAAATCAGGAGCGCATGCCGTGATTTTCCGCAGTTTCTTTTTGTTTGGAGAAATTTTCGTTTTGCTGCCGGCGCCGTTGAGAAAGCACAGGTGTTATCCCGCGTAAAGGGGCACGGTAAGGCTGCCCGTGGGCATGAGGATGACGCTGTATTCCTTGCCCACGATGGTCTCCGCTTTGTTCAGCGCCTCTTCTACGCTGTCCACGGCGGCGGTGAAGAGCATATCTTTCGCCAAGACGCGATCCAGTGCCGTGACGAGGATGAACTTGGCGTGGGTCATCAGGCGGCTGACGGCGTAAGCTTTGTTCGCCCCAATGACGAAATGGCCCGCCAGCTCGGCTTCGATGGCTTCCGGGGTCTTGAGGCGGCGGAAGGTTTCTTCCAACACTTTGCTGCCGCTGCCTTCCTCGCACTCCGCCAAGAGGATGACGACGCCGCCTTTACGAACCGCCAAAGCGGCGTTGTCCATGGTCTTTTGCATCTGGTAGACGTTGATATCTTTGGGGTAACCGCCGCAGCTGGCGATGACCACATCGGCCTGCTTGTCGATCTTTACCCCGTAGACTTCATCGACGAATTGGCAGGCTTCCTGGTGGGCCTTCACGTAATCCCCGGCGAACATCTTCAAGAAGCGGTGGTCGGCATCTAAAATGGCATTGAAAAGAAATACCTTGGCGCCGCGTTTTTCCATGGCGCCGGCCCAGAGGGCTACCCCTTCCATCTGATCTTCGTAGACGGGATTATCCGTGGTTTTGCCGAGGCCGGCCCGGGGATCCATCATGAAACTGTGATTGTGGCGCACCGTCTCCATGGCTGCGCAGCCGGGGAGCACCGCCTTGCGTCCGCCGCCGTAGCCGCTGAAATAATGGTGGACGATGGTGCCGGTGAGGATGATGTGGTCGCTGTGGCAGATGCGCCGGTTGATGAGGACCGGCGTGAAGCGGCTGGTGGTTCCAAAGTATTCAAAATCCTCCGGGACGTTGGCGTCGCTGTTATACATTTTGAGACGAGCGGCGACTTCTTCTCCCACGCCTTCCCGCATTTCCTCTTCCGTCATCAGGCGATGGGTGCCGAGGGAAAAGACGATCTGCATGTTTTCGTCGGGGACGCCGAGGCGGTTCAGCTCGTTTACCAACACCGGCATGAAATCGAAGCTGTTGGCCACGCGGGTGGGATCGTTGCAGATGAAGGTGACCGTGTCCCCCGCTGTTACGCTTTCCTCCAGGGAAGGCGCGCCGATGGGGTGGCGGACGGCCTCTAAGACGGCGGCGGCGATATCTTTCAGCGGCGCCGCGTCCGGCATGCGGATCTCCTTCAGCACGCGGTTTTCGTCGAAGGAAAAGGTCTTTTCTCCGCGTCCGTAGTGAAATGTGTACTCTTTCATGATGACAGCCTCCTTTTGCGATATCTGACGGGAAATGCCGATTACCTATCATAATACCTGACCACTAAACGCCGCCGGCGCTTGGCTTGTCTTTGCCAAGGGTCAGGGCATATTCTTATTAACGTACGCGATTCCTTAGGGCGCGAGCACTACGTATTCATATAGCCTCGGGGGTTACGCGCCGGGAAAGGACGGGAAATTTTTTCAGTGGAGGGGGCGCGCTTTGATGTCGAGGGGGAGCTGCTGTACGGCCATCGCCTTTTCCCGCAGGGCGGCGGGGGTGAGCCGCTGATAGATTTCGCCGATTTTTTGCCGTTCTACCTCTTCGGGCCAGGGGGCAGCCAAGCGCTGGGCAAGGTGACGTTCCAAGGCACCACGAAAGGCTTTCGACAGCGTGACGGTGCGCTGGGCTAAAAGAAGGCTTAGATGGGGTTCCACCAGGTAGAGGTGGAGAGCCGCGTCAGGAAGGACGGCGCTTTTGGGCCGCTGCGCCTCTTTCAGCGTTGCCAGGGAGAGGGGCGCGTCCCCCCAGCCCTCTTTGAAAATGCCGTCGATTCGATAGAGAAAAAAGAGAAGCCCCTCTTCTTCCGTGAGGGCCAATTCCATCTGCCCGGTGCGAAAGGCCTCGACGGCGATGATATCGGTGCGGCTGAGCTGGAGGATGAACATGACGCCGTTGGTATCGATCTGGAACAGGCCGCCGTCGCCTTTGGCCCGAATGGGCAGGGGGAAGGGCTGACCGACTTCAAAATTCACGTGGGACAACGAAATTCCTCCTTAAAAATAGCGAGGGGCATTTTTGGCCCGCGATAAAGGGACGCTGACGCGATCGCTCTACCATTACTCTATCATTCGGCAAGAGAAAAGGCAAGGGGCGGGAACGTTAGCGCTTCCTTGGCTTTTGCCTGGTTTTTGATATATAATGGAGCGGAACGAAGGAGGATTTTCGGATGGGATTACAGGATACGCCCCGGGGGGATCGGCTTCACATCGGGCTGTTCGGACGGCGCAACGCGGGGAAATCGTCGCTGGTGAACGCGCTGACGGGGCAGGAGGCCGCACTGGTAT
>CAJPQU010000165.1 GCA_905372875.1 uncultured Schwartzia sp.
CAGCTCTTGGGGCGGCGCAGGGGCGATGTAAACGTCGCCCGAGAAGGTTTTATCAATGGCCGGTTCCCGAGCCGCATCCTCGCCGCTCTTATGGAGCTTCGTGAAGGCCGTCACTTCCCGCCCATCCACCGTGTAGACGTAGGCTTTCCCGGTGCCGTCTTCCATAAAGCGCTGGCCGCGATAAACGATAGTGTGCCCAAGGAGCGCTGTCGGCTCGCCCACCGTGAAGGTATGGGACACCTGCTGTCCGCCGCTCTCCGCCAGCACCATGGCCAAGAGGGCGAGAGCCGCGCCGAGGTGAGCGAGAGCGCCGCCAAAGTTCAGCCGCTTTTCCTGCCCCGCGATCCCCGTACTCACCACCGCCAAAACCGCCGTCCCAGAGAGGAGCAGGGGCAAGAGAGACCGCACTCCGACGAAAAACGCCGCCCCGATGCCGATCAAAAACGCGGCAATGAGCGGCCCCTTCGCGATCGGCGCTTGCGCCGCACCATAGCGCCGCAGGACGCCGCCCCCCATGACGGCGGCGATGGCTACAGCCACGGGCAGGGTGGTGCGGACATAAAAATTCGTATCCACAGCGGCGGGGGCCCCTACAATCTGGGTCAAGAGGGGCATGGACATACCCAAAAAGACGATCACCGCGGCGAAGACAAGGAGCAACGCCCCTAAAAGGAGGAAAAATTCCCGGCTGTCGTGAGCGGGATAGAGATCGCCCTCCGGCAGACATTTCCCCCTGACCAAGAGGAGCAGCAAGGCTGCCGTCGTAACGATCCCCGTCGTCGCCGCCAAGGACAGGGAAAGGCTCGTGCCGCTGAAGGAGTGGACGGAAAAATCGCCCAAGATCCCGCTGCGGGTGAGAAACGTGCCGTAGAGAGCGAGGGAAAAGGCAAAGATCGCCGCGAGGTGGGTCACGGGAAGAACCGTCCGCCGCACCCGCGCCGCCCGCAGGACGTGGAGAAAGACCCCGCCGATGAGCCACGGCACCAGCGAAGAATTTTCCACCGGATCCCAGCCCCAATAGCCGCCCCAGCCCAGAACTTTATAGGCCCAGTAGCCGCCGACAAAAATCCCCGCGCCCAAGAATCCCCAAGCAGCGAGCCCCCACGGCCGAGCGCTCTCCAGCCACGCCGCATCCTGCGGCCGGTCAAGGAGCGCCCCGACACTGTAACAGAAGGGAACCGCTAAAAGGGCGTAGCCGATGAAAATGAGG
This sequence comes from uncultured Schwartzia sp., assembly GCA_905372875.1. GTDB lineage: Bacteria > Bacillota > Negativicutes > Selenomonadales > Selenomonadaceae > CAJPQU01. Next base: position 1,211 of record CAJPQU010000165.1, read on the forward strand.
GGCGGATGAATGGCCATCCAAGGATCCTGAAGGAGCGGATTAAGGCCAACGCCGTTCGCCGCCGCCGTCTCCGCTAAGCGAAAGGGGCTTTGCCCCATGACGAACAGGGTGAGAACGGCTTGGAGCGCCATGTAGACCCCAAATCCGGAGGGAGAGAGACGCTTTTCCTGCGCCAATATGCACCCTGTCAAAGCATGGACAAAAAGCCAGAAGAGAAACGACCCCGCCTGTCCCGCCCAAAAGGCGGACACCTTGTAGAGGAGAGGCAGCTCCTTCGCGGAATAGTTCGCTACATAGGCGATGTCGAAGCGATCCATCAAAATAAAGAACAGCAGTGCACCGCTCGCCGTCAGCGCGCCAAAAAAAGACAAAAAAGCGGCGGCTGTGGCCAGCCGACGATGTGCCGCGCTGGGGAACCATCCGCCCAAAACGCCGCCCAACGCAAACAGCAGCGTCGTCCAAAGCGCGATCTCTCCCACCATGACGCACCCCTCCTCGTTTTATTTCTTTCTTTAGTATTTTGACGGACACTTGATCAAAAGTTTATCCGCCTGAAAGACGCCGTCCTGGTATTTCCCCACGGCCACGATGTGATACGCCTCATCGAACTGATCCGGCTTCATCCCATGATAACGTACCGGCAGCGTTTCTCCCGTCGCCTCGTCCCGCAGAGAGAAGAGAAAATCCTGCCCCTCCATATGCGGCGCGGCGGCGGATGGGTCCAAAAGCCCCTTCACCTGCACCGTATGATCGGCGCGCTTCGCCGCCGCTACATCCACATAGGGCGTCACCGCGTCCATGAAGCTCCACCCGGCGTAAAGCACGAAGGCGGCCAACAGCACGCCCAAGAGAATTTTCCGGTTCATGAACCCTCCCCCTTTTGACGGCAGAGCCGCTTCCAAAGCCACCAGTAAAGGAGCGTGGCATCCAAGAGCGCCGCGCCCAAAACGACCAACATGACGGGATCCATGGCGACCACGCCCGCGCCGTTGAGAAGCGGCGTGGGATGAAGCGAAAAGTAAAGGCGGGGCAGGATGAACACCAAAAAGGGAACCGTCAAAAACGCCAAGAGGGCATACACCGCCGAAGCCCGCCCCCGACGGCGCGGATCGAAAATGGCCGCCCGCAGGGTGAGGTACGCGCCGTAAATGAGAAGCAGAACAAAAATCGTGGTCTGCCGAGGATCCCAGTTCCAGTACGCCCCCCAAGTCAGCTTCGCGAACAGTGCGCCGCTCCCCGTCGCCAAGAGGGTGAAGAGCAGCCCTAACTGAGCGGCGGCGGCACTTTTCACATCGGCAGCGAAATCGTTTCGCCGCAAAAAAGCCGCGCCCCACCACGCATTTTGGAAAAAGGCCAGCACGGCGACCCACGCCATGGGGATGTGAAAAAAGGCGATGCGAACCAGCGCCCCCATCCCTTCCGCGGGCGGCACGAAAAAGACCACCCCTATGGCGACGGCGACGGTAAAAAGGACAATGACCGCGATCAATAACATCACCTCAACCCCAATATGACCCGCCCGACACGGCAGCACGCTTCCCCTATGCTTCGTACCAAAGATAATCAAAGAGGACGCTGGCGCCGACGGAAAGCAGCCCATCGTAGAGCGCCATGCCAAAGAGCGTACCCCAGCCCCCGCCGCTTCCCGAAAGCGCCGCGGTAGTAAGGGAAACCGCCGGCAAGAACACCGGCAAGATCACCGGCAGGAGGAGAACGGAAAAGAGACCGCTCTTGACGCCGGCACCGGCGGTGATCGCCGCCGTCAGCGTCCCGGCGGCGGCGATCCCCCACACCCCGAGCATGGTAACCGCCAAGAGCCAAAGAGGACGCGCCACGGAAACATCCAACAACATCAAAAACAGGGGCAAAAAAACGCTCGTCAGCGTCCCCAGCACGAAGAGCGTATAGAAAAATTTCCCCCAGAGAACCGGCTGCGCCGCGCCGTACACCCGAAGGGAGAGAAGCGTTCCCGCCGCCTCCTCGTCGCCAAAGACCCGATCCGCTCCGGCGAGCGACGCGAAAAAGAGCAGGATCCAGAGGAGCGCCGCCGAAAGCGGCGGCGAAAGCGCCTGACCCGAGAGCGCCAAACTCATCGCCGCGAGCGCCGTCAAGACGAACATCCCCATGGCCGCCCAAGCGGCGGAAAACCGGCGGCTGACGGTCAGTTCCTTACGAAGCACCAGCCCCATCAGCGCCCAGACGGATGACTTCATCGGCTTCGGCCTCCTCCCCCGCATCGTTCGTCGCCAAGAGGACCAATCGCCCCTCGGCCGCCCCCCGTTTCATTTCGGCCCGTATCATCCGTCGACCCGCCTCGTCTAAATTAGCCCCCGGCTCATCCAAGAGCCACACGTCGGCCTCACACCCGAGCAAGACGGCGATCTTGAGCCGCTGCGCCATCCCCGTGGAGAGCGCCCCCGCGCCTTTTCCTAAAAGCGCCGCGCGCCTTAATCCCACCCGGGACAAAAGCGCTTCATACGCCGCTTCTTGGAGGGGACGCCCCCGAAG
>CAJPQU010000166.1 GCA_905372875.1 uncultured Schwartzia sp.
ATCTCCGGCTCCGTAAACGGCGGCAATCCTTCCTCCGGGCCGTGGCTCCAATCTGCCCCCGGATCCTCCGGCTCCTTCGGAAAATGAGCCACATTCCCCGGCGGGCGATCCTTTACCGACCCGATCAGCGCCTCCGCCGCGGAAAGCTCCGCCGCCGTCGCCTTACGCGTCACGCATCCCTCATTTTCCTCCAGCTTCTTTCCCAAGCGGTGCCGTTTCGCCCACCGGCGCACCTCCATCTCATCCGTTCCCGTGCGCGTCGCGATTGTCGCCGCCTGAAGCCCTTCCCCGATCATCTTGCGAACTGTGGCCGCGTCAAACTTCTCCTTCGCTCTCCGCTTCAGCTCTATCGACTGCCTCATTTCAGCACTCCTCGAATCTCCCAGCACCAAAACCACAGCAGCGTCCCCATGGCCGCCCCTGCCGCCCATGAGGCAAAGCATAACCGCCAAAGCCCCTTGGGAATTTTCATTCCGCCCCCTCCTCCAAAAGCCGCATGGCCTCCTCAATCGTAAGACCATATTTTTCCGCCATATACGGTGTAACGAGCGCCCGGCGATCCGCATCGCAAAAGACCTCCACCCGCTCTAAAAGCCGCTCCCGTTCTTCCTTCGTCATTTTTTCTTCCTCCTTTTATGCCGCCTCTGGCGGATCACCACTCTCTAAATCCAGGACCTGCTGCGCACGATCGCCGTTAATATACCGCCACGCTTCCTCTTCCAATGCCGATAAATCCGCCAGAAGCTCTTCGCTCATGCACTGCGCCTCGGTCATTCCCGCCCCCGGCTTTTTTGGCCGCGGCGGCGTATTGATAACAAGCGGCGCCTTGCTGTTCTCCAAACGCTTTTGACAGATAATCGTTAAATAACGGTTCGTATCCGTGTAAGCCTCAATAATCCCCGACACGATAATACGAAGCGCATCAGCGCTCGGAAATTCGCAAATCGCCGGTACATGATCCGCCAGCGCTTTCAGTCGCTCGATAAGCTCGGGCCGCGGCTCATCCTTCGACGATATCGTGAACGCGTCCCATCGCTTGGCCTCTCTCTGATACGTCTCCCACTTAAAGAAATACGTTCCCTTCTTCACCGAAAACTTGACTAACCGGTTTCTCATACCCTCACCCCTTTTCGCCTGCCGCTTCCACAACCTCATATAAATCCTCGCCCACATGCTCCGCGATAAACTGATTGAACACCGACTTTGGAATTCGCCGGTTCTTCCGAAACCGAAGCGCCTGTAGCGCCCCCACGGCCAACAGCTTTTCTACCAAATCCCGCCCGCTTCGAAGCCGAAGCGCCACCTCTTCAATAGACAGCAGCCGATCCGTATCGTCATTCAAAAACGCCGTCCGTTCCTTCTCTCCATTCACATCCTCACCCCCTTCTCATCCGCCCTCGGACTTCTCTCTTTCCCCCCTCACGCCGTGGTATAATACCTGCAGAAAGGAGGGACAATTCATGGGCGAAACTAAAATTCTCCTATCCTCGAATCCGGGACTAAGCCACAGTGAAATTCTGAAAATCCTTGAGCACTATGACCGCATCACCCCCGAGGCCATTGCCGCCGTTATTATGGCGAATAACGACCGGCTCGCCTTGCATATCAACACCTGTCTTCAAAACAACAGCCAATCTTAAACCGCTGTGGGCAAGCTGCTCGTGACCAGAAACGTATGGACCACCTTGCCCGTACGAGCGTCCTCGATCTCAATCAGGACGCTCGTATTTTTTCCCGCTTCCAAGGTTTTCCTCATATTGACCCCTCCCCCGAGGCGGTATATCCCTTCCACCGCTCCATCAGAAAAAAACTTCACCGTTCCCTGAAGCCGCTCCTCACCGTAACTTTCCGTTTGAAATATAGTATTCATGTCTTTTCCTCCTTCTTCTCTCCGCCCGTTCCCTTGCCTCACGCTTCCCGCCCATTTCCAACCTCCTGCTTTTTTCGCTTGGTAAGCTGAAATAAGATATACTTGTGGATCGTACACCCCACAGCCTGCGCCTCTTGTTCCAACTCCTCGTAAGTTGCCATCGGTATCGTCACCGTCACCGCCACCGCCGTCGGCATCACCCCGTATGGATCTACCTTTGCCATATTCTCACCCCCTCTATATCCCCAGTTTCGTCTCATAACGGAACGGGGCGTGGATAAGCTCTTGTTGTTACCCTTTCCCTCTCGTGATACAATCACCTCGAAAGGAGATGTATATCATGCTTACAGCAATTCCCACACTACTCGCGGCTATCATTGGTTCATTCCTTGCCTTTATTCTCACCTACTACAAGGAGAGAAAACAGCAGCGTAACCGACTCAGAGTTGCCTGCCGCATCCTGCTTCACGAAGCCAATCGGCATTACTATTGGCTCACGACTTGCTCCATACCGGAGCTTCGGAAATGGTTGCGTGAACAGGATAATTTCAAAGAATGGGAAATCCTAAAGTACGAACTTGGCGCATTCACATTGGATGAATTTGATGTCGTCTTTGAACACTTCACCAAAATGAAAGCGATAAAAACAACGCTGACGATCTGTGACAAAGCGATCGGTTATCCCGAAGAATCCATGGAAGAAGCAATCAGAGCAGCCTCAGAAGCCCATAAACTTCTCTATTGGTACACCTACCGAGACGACCCCGAGAAGCTGCATCAATATCGCAAAGACGCAGACCCCGACAAATCCCCCTGCGCTGCAAACAAGAAGTAGCACCTTCCAATCTAAACGCCGATTCGCTTGCATCGTGTAGATTGTCCGCCGCAGGAAATGATCCTCATCCTTCTGCCAAAGCCTGTCTTCAATGAGCAGCATCTTGATGTCCGACAAGGTCTTTGCCTGCGTCTCATCATCTTCCCATGTCACGCCGATGCGCGCCTTCAGATACTCGTTGCATTCTTCTCTTGTTTTTGGAGCAGTAAACTTCACACCCTCACCCCCTCACGCCCGCCCCCTCGGCGGGCTATACTATCCATAGAAAGGAAGATCCGTCATGGACACTCGTACTGCCCAAAAACTCCTTCGCCTCATCGCCTCCGGTGCCGACACCTACGCCGACATCCAAAAAGCCCTCCCCGAAATCGACCACAGCGACCTCTACTTCGCCACCTTTTGCCTCCCGGCAGAAGACCGCCTCCTGCAAGAAATCAATCCCCGCAGCCGCTCCCGGGACGAAGAATACACCTTCCGCCCTGACGACCGCTTTACCCTCACCGACTTAGGCAAAAACCTCCTCAGAGAAGCCAATGAAAAAGAATACCTGCGCAAACTCGCCGCGAAAAACATAGCCCTCACCAAACAATCCGTTCGCTATGCCCGTTGCTCTGCCATCGCTGCCATCATTGGAACAATAATCGGTATAGGATTAGCAATATTGCAAATATACATAAGCCTAAGATGATATAGGCGACCACAAAAAAGGCAACCATATATTGATCCATCTTCCGTTCATTCTCCCAGAACTTTTTTTCATGTTCCCACCACTCTTCATCCCGTGCCTTTTCCACATCGAACAGCATACCCTCACCCCCTCACCGGCCTATTAGCACTCTTGCGTTAATCGCCGTACACACAACCGCCACAGAGATGATGACTAAATTCAAGATCATACACGCGGTATAATGCTCATCCCCAAACCGCAAAAATGCTGCCCACCTCTCACGAAGCCGCATACCCTTACCCC
>CAJPQU010000167.1 GCA_905372875.1 uncultured Schwartzia sp.
ACTGCGGCCGGTGGCTCCAGCAAAGGAGTTTTTCGTGTGATTACCCGCAATGTATCATATCTTCGGCTTTTGTGCAATCGTGGGAACAGCAAAAAGGGCCGTCATTTTTGACGGCCCTGCAGTCTCTATGGAGCGGGCAATGGGAATCGAACCCACCTCCCGAGCTTGGGAAGCTCGTATTCTACCAATGAACTATGCCCGCGTCGTCCGGTGTGCCGACATCGTGCCGATACATTCGCGACTATGCCGTTTATCTTATCATTTCTGTGGAGGATTGGCAAGTTTTTCTTTTCCGGGCGCTTACCGGCTCAGTGAAACCGAGCCCAGCCTTTCTTGACCGGCGGGGGCGAAGTGGGGGAGACGGCATCCGGGGCAGAAGCTTCTTTTTTCATCTGTTCCCGGTAATTCCCTAACAGACTGTCGGTCAGCGTGGGATTTTCCGGGGCGGCAGACTGCCCGGCGGCAGGCGTGTCGGTTTGGGCGGCGGGGGCGCTTACTCCAGACGTGGTGGCACTGCTGGCGGCGGCTGCGGCCGGGGGCGGACCGGAGGAACCAACCGGGGCCGTGAACGTGTTGGGACGGCTGCTGATCGGGCTTTCGATGCCGCTGTTTTTGGCTGGGGGAGTGGTCGCGGCGAAGGCTGGAGGACTCGTAGCGATGGGAACGATCTTGATGTCTAAGGCGTCGCCGTTTTTGATGGGATCGGTGAACTGCGCCGGCTGCCCATTGACTAAGATGTCCACGGTGACGCGGCTGGTGGCCGGGGGCGGCACGAAGCCGACAGAGGCCAGAGCGGTGGAAACAAGGGTGGCCCGTGCTTCGGAACGGGTGTATTTGACGCGGCTGCCCTCGGCGATGATGGTGTTGACGGTGGCCGGCCGGTCGTTGACTTCAAGGCTGACGACAGCGGAAGGGATCTTGGTTTCTGCGCCGTTGTAAAGGATGGTCAGGTGGGCGCTTAAGTCGTCAATGTTTAAAATGTCGCCTAATTTAGGTTCGTTATCCAAGCGATACTCGATGCGGTCGCCGTCCTGCACGGTTTGGGATAGAGTGCCGGGCTGATCGTTGACGAGGATGACGGGCTTTGCCGTGTATTGGGAGCGAGTGCCGTTGAGGGTGAAGGAGATCCGCCGTCCTGTGGGGGAAAAGCCGGAGGCGGCGATGGCTTCCCCTACTGTCCGGGTGGTTTTCGTTGTGATGACATCGCCGTCTTTTAAGGGGACGTCCGGCCGAGCAGGCTGGTTATTGATGAGAAATTCCGGGGCCAGATGTTTCTGCTCGCCGTTGACGGAGAGGGTGTAGTCGGCGGGCACGTCCGCGATATCCTTGAGCATGAGGGCGGGCGCTGCCCCGTCTTTTCCCGGTTCAATGTGAATGTGGCAGCCGTTGTGGATGGGCTGGTCGAGGGTGGCGGGTTCTCCGTCCAAGGTGAGGGTAGCCATGGTGCCCATAGTGCCGGGGAAGAACTGCGACTGCCCGTTGATCATGAGCTGGATGCCGAGGCCGGTCTTGCCGTTAAATTTTTTCAGTTGGATCCCGGCGTTCAGGAGAGCGTCGGAGATGGTGAGATGACGGAAATTAAACAGATGGTATTCTTCCTCATTGACGTAGACGGTGAGGAAGTGGAGGGTGTTAAGAGAGGCGATCTTCAGGATGCCCAGGGGCGTCACGGTATCCGGGAGGCGAAGGAGCGGAGGCAGATCGTCGATGCCCTCCACCCCCTCCGGATGACGGACGGCGACGCGTCCCGGGGGAAGCTTCAGGGCGTCGGCGACGCTCTTGGCCAAGTTCGGTGTCAGCGCGCCGCCGCCGACCAAGAGGACAGCTTGAGGATCGGTATCATTGAGTTCAACGATCTGGTGAGCGATGGCTTCGGCTAATTTGCGGACGTTGTCCATGATGGGGTCGATGATCTCGGCGGCGGAGAGATCGTAATGACTGCCCAAGATATCGTCGAAGGAAACGTCACGTCCTTCGGCGGCTTCTCGTTTGACCTGTTCGGCTACATTGAAGTCTAAGAGAAAATGCTGGGAGATAGCTTCGGTGATCTCGTCGCCTGCCAGGGGAACCATGCCGTAGGCGATGACGGAGCCGTCTCTCGTGATGGCCACGTCGGAGGTTCCGGCCCCGATGTCGACGAGGACGAGATTCAGGTGGCGCATGGTGGGCGGGATGAGGACATTGATGGCGGCGATGGGCTCTAAGGTGATGGCCTGCATTTCAAGACCAGTGGCGTTTAGGGCCGAAGACATGGAATCAATGACCTGCCGCGGAAGGAAGGTCGCGATGACAGTGGCCTTGGCGACGCGCCCCCGCTGGCCGACGAGGGTCTTCAGCTGCGTGTCGTCCAGGAGATATTTGACGGTACTGTAGCCCACGCAATAGTAGCGGGTGGGGTCGTCCACGGCGTCGGAGGAGGCTAATTTCGCCTGGGCCGCCTGGACGCCGGCGAAGTCTAAAAGGCGCTCCTGTTCGCTGGTGATGAGGCCGCCAAATTCCATTTCCGCTTCGGCGGTCATGGTGTAGAGGGCGCGCCCGGCAGCGGCGACAGCAACGTGGCGGAGCGGACCGGTGGTCTTTTCCAGCGCTTCCTTTACGTCACGGATGACGGCGGCGACCTGGGGTACGTCATGAATCTGCCCGTCCAACATAGCCCGGGTCTTATGCTCTTCCCGCTGGGTGTCTAAGATCGTGAGGCGGCCGTCGGCTTCTTCAGCGGCGACGATGCCGATGACGCTGCGGGTGCCGATATCGAGGGCGAAGAGAAGATGGTGCCGCTCTTTCGCGGCGGTCTTTGGTTTTCGGCCGCGGCCGGCGGATTTTGCTGCCTTGACGGTTCGGGAACCTTTCACCGCTTTCACGGACTTTCCGGTATTGGCTTTTCGACCCCGTTTAGCCTTGGGAAGCGCCTTTTCGTTGTCGGCTTCGCCAAAATTCAAGGCGATTTTGGTCTCGGCCTTCGCGGCCGCGTTCTTTTTCCTGGTGGGCATAGAATCTCCTCCGTATTCTGCCCGGAGCGGCCGACGCGCGGCGGATAACGTCTCCGGGGAATGTTCGTGGCAAAAAAGGTATTTCTCTATTATTTCGCGAATAAGGGAGAAGAATCCTTTTCGAGAGGAAAATTTTTGCGGGAAGAATGTTTCCGGCGGAGGCGCGGAATATGGCAAAGCGGACGGCGAACGGGGAAGTCATCACGGGCAGTGATTTTCGGCGGATGGTGACGGGAGCCTACAGTGAATTCCTGTTGGAATACGAGAATCTGAACCAGTTGGATAAGCGGCTGCGTCCCCGGCACAGCGGCTGGCCGGGGACGGATATCCTGCGCACCATGGGCGCGGCAGTGATGGCGCTAAAGGATACGTCGGAGGAAAGTATCGGCGGGCTGGCTCGGCGCGTGGCGTCGGCGGCGATCTTAGGCGCTCGGGGGAACGCTGGGGTGGTATTGTCTCAGATTTTTCGGGGGCTGTCCAAGGGATTGATCGGGAAATTTAACGCCACGTCTTCAGAATTTGGCAAAGCGTTTCAATACGGCATTCTCTACGCGCAGCGAGTGCTGCCGGAAGAGCCGGAGCGCCCCATCGTCCGGGCGGCCCGGGCGGTAGCCAAGGGAGCTTACCGGGCGGTGCGGGACAATCTCTCCATAT
>CAJPQU010000168.1 GCA_905372875.1 uncultured Schwartzia sp.
TTGTGTCAACGGCATGAACCCCACCCAAAGGCAAACGACCAGCCAAACGATACGTCCCATCTTATGTATCCCCCTTCTCCGGCTCCGCCGCGGCCTGAAGCGCCGCAATATCCCGATCCTCGATCAAAACGTAGAGAAAATCCCCCGCTGAAAGGCGCAAATCACCGCGGGGCACCATCTCTGACTCGCCGCGGCGCACGTTGACCAGAAGGCTGTCCTTCGGCCACGGGATCTCCCGCACCAGCGCGCCATCCAGGGCACTCCCCACGCCGACGACAAATTCCGCCACCGCCCGATGCCGGGAAAGGCGCTGAGCGATCTGCCGCTCCCGGCGCAGAGAGCGCAGCAGGAGAGCGTCGTACACCGGCTCGCCCTTCAGGAAATCGGCCGTCAGATAGGCGGCCAGAGACACGAAGATCAGTGCCAAGAGATGCTGAAAGGAACCGGTCATCTCCATGACGAGAATGCTGCCCGTCACCGGCGAGCGCACCACCGCTGCGAAGTAGCCCGCCATGCCGAAAACGATGAAATTCGCCGCGTACTCCGGCGGAGCCAGATGAAAAGCCCCGACGAAGGCAGCAAAGAGCGCGCCCCCGATGGCCCCTAAGACCAGCATGGGAAGAAAGATGCCCCCCGGCACACCGGAGCCGAAACAAAGCATGGTATAAAAGTATTTCAACACCAAAAAGAGCAGCAGCGTGGGCCACAAAAACGGCTGTTCCACCAAAAGATCCACGAGGCGGTTGCCGCCCCCCAAGACCTGGGGCACGAAAAACATCAGCCCCATGCCCACCAAGAGCGGCACCAAAGGCCGTGCCAAGCCGGTAAAGGGGAACCGTCCGTAGAGATCCAGCGCCGCAAAAAGGCCGCGGTTAAAAAGAATGCCTAAAACGCCGATCAGGATCCCCAGCAGCACCATCAGCCAAAGGCTCTCTAAGGGAAGTACGGGAAAGACGGGGAAATGAAACACCGGCGCGCCGCCAAAGACGATCTGTGTCACCACTGTGGCCGAAAGGGTCGCGGCAATGGTCGCCATCAGCACCAAAGGGGAAAAGCTCTTCGCCAGCTCCTCGAGGCAGAAGATCACCCCCGCCAAAGGCGCGTTGAAGGCCGCCGCCAACCCAGCCCCGGCCCCCGCCGTCAGATAGAGCCGTTCCACCGTCCGCGGCTTATTGCGAAGCTCGCTGATTCCCTGTCCGACGCAGGCCCCGATCTGGACACTGGGTCCCTCGCGCCCCAAGGACATTCCTAAGCCGATGGCCAAAATCCCACCAAACACCTTCGCCATGAGGACCCGCAGCCAGCGCATCCGCATCTCCCCCAGGAGAATCCCCTTCACCTGGGGAATGCCGCTCCCGGTGCTCATGGGCTCAAAGGCCACAATGCGGGAAAGGAGCCACGCCGCCAAGACGAGGAGCAGGGCCCAGCCCAAAAGCCCCGGCAGACCCGCTTCCCGAAGGAAGGCGACCAGGTACGGACGCAAATCCTCCGACAGTTTCAGCGCCTCGCGAAAAAAGGCGATGACACTCCCCGTCGCCACCCCTACCAAAATGCCCCCTGCGAAGAGCCGCCGCCGGGACGATCGGTCGTCCGCGATGAGCCGCATGGCCGCCTCTAACTTCCCCATTGCCATCCCTCCATGAGAAAAAAAGGAGAGCCCTTCGGCCCTCCTCCTCAGTGCTTCCTTTATTCCGCGGTAAACGGCAGGAGCGCGATGTTGCGCGCCCGCTTGATGGCGAGCGTCACCTGGCGCTGATGCTTGGCGCAGTTGCCGGAAATGCGGCGCGGTAAAATCTTGCCGCGCTCGGTGATAAATCGACGCAGCTTCCCCGCGTCTTTATAATCAATATGCTCGACTTTGTCCACGCAAAAGCTGCAAACCTTCTTGCGGGGACGTCGGCTTCTGTCACGTCTGATCACGACTATGCCTCCTTAAAATGGAATGTCATCGTCTTTTACCGGGCCGCCGAAGCCTCCCACAGGAGATGCCGCCGGGGCCGGGCCGTCCATCGGTGCCGGCGCGTCAAAGTCGCCGCCCTCGGTATGTGATTTCGATTCACAGAACTCAATGTCGGAAACATTGACCTCCGTGACATAGCGTTTCGATCCGTCCTGCGCTTCGTAGCTGCGGGACTGAAGCCGTCCCTCCACCAGAATTTTCGAACCCTTGTGGAGATAGTTCCCGGCGAATTCCGCCAGCCGCTCCCAGGCGACCAGATTGAGAAAATCCGCCGTCGCCTGTCCGCTGTCCGCCGCGTTTCGACTCATGCGGCGATCCACCGCGATCGTCATCCGCGCCACGCTTTTCCCGGATTGCGTCGTCCGCACGTCCGGATCCCGCGCCAAGCGGCCCATCAAAATCACCTTATTCATGACGATGCCCTCCTGCTTCCTTTATTCCTCGCTCGCCGCCGGGGCTTCGGGAGCCGCCGCCGGAACCTCTTCCTCTGATCTCACGATCATGTGCTTTAAGAGATCGTCCGTGATCTTCATCACGCGATCCACTTCCGCCACGCAGGCCGGTTCACAGGAGACATACAGCAGGCAGTAAAAACCGTCCGTGCAGTCTTTGATCTCGTAGGCCAGTTTTTTCCGGCCCCACCGATCCTCTTTTTCAATCGTGCCGCCGTTATCCTTGATGAGCTTGATGAACTTCTCAATGACGGCGTTCGTCGGCTCCTCTTCCATCGGCTTCACGATGAATATGACTTCGTAGTTTCTCACGAAATCACCTCCTCTTTGGACTTTGGCCCTCCTCTCCGAAGGGCAGGGAAGGTTTAAAATAACTTTCAAACCTGATTCGACCAAAATAGTATACCACCACGATCGGGCCGCTGGCAAGGGAAATTTTTCCGCCCCGTCTCGCACCGCGGACGCGCCTTCACACTTATCGTTCCGCCAGGCGGCGCATGCGAGCGACGTTGTCAGCTATGGGGAGCGCTTTATCGAAAGTGCGGACGATCCGCTCCTCTTCCGCCGCATTCGCAACGGTGATGATCTCCACTCGGCGGCCCAGGATGCGCTTGACCTGCGGCAAGACTAAATTCAGTCGGGGACCGTCCGCCACAATGATGTACGTTTCGGCAAAATCGCTGTGAACCGCGTTCACCAACGCCCCCACCGAGGGGACGTCACCGTCGCCGCCCAGGGCAATGAGGTGCGCCCCCGCCTCCTGCAGCCGCTCCGCCCGATCCTCATCCACCGCCACGGCCAGGACAGCCACCGGTAAAAGGGGGGCAGCTGTCGGCGCAGCGATGTGGGGATCCGACATGTCCGTCAGACGAATGTCGGTAATCGGCCCAAATCCCAGGCTCTCTTCCAAAGCCGCCCCGGGGCGGGCGGTATGAAGATGAACCGTGACGGATCCCCGGCGGCGTTCCACCATGACGAAACTGGCCGTTTGCTGTAAATATTCTTCCAATTCCACCGGATCGGCTTTATCGCTGCCAATGCGAAAGGTAAGACAGACGGCATGCACTTCGTCGTCCCGCGGATCAGGCAGACCCAAGCGCTCTCCGCCGCTTCCCACGGAAAAATTCAGGGCCGGAGAAACGAAATTTCCCATCAGGCCTTTCTGGCAGCCTACCAAGAAGACCAGCATGATCTCTTCCC
>CAJPQU010000169.1 GCA_905372875.1 uncultured Schwartzia sp.
CCTTTCATGCTCCGCCTGATTTCCGTCAGTTTAATGCCGCAGTTTTCTGATCTCATCCATCAGATGTTCATTGAGAACCTTAATGTACGTTCCTTTCATCCCCAGTGACTTGGATTCGATAACACCAGCCGATTCAAATTTGCGCAAGGCGTTGACGATGACCGATCGGGTAATCTTCAGGCGATCGGCAATCTTGGAAGCGATGAGAAGCCCTTCGCCGGACTCCGGCAGCTCGCCTAATATCCCGATGGCCGCCTGTATTTCCGAAAACGAAAGCGTCGCCAGCGCAATCTGTACCGTCGCCTTTTTTCGGGCTTCCACCTCAATCTTCTGGGTGTGATCCCGCAGCATTTCCATGCCTACCACCGTAGCGCCATATTCGGCTAAAAGGAGATCATCGTCGGTGAAGGGAGAGTTATATTTGGCGACGATGAGCGTCCCGATGCGTTCCCCCACGCCATAAATCGGAACGACGGTCGTGTTCTTCCAATCGAAAAGGCAGGAAGTATCCCCGTCACCGAACGCGCACAAGCCGCTTTTCGGATGCAGATTGGCCGAAGTCTCGTCGACCTGGAGCATCCATTTGACATAATGATCGGGAAAAGCGCCCTGATTGATCACTTTGTCAATCATCAAATCGCATTCAAAATCGTCGACAAAAGCGTACCCATAGATCTTGCCCTGCCGGTTCACAATGTAAATATTCGCCCCGATGACGTTGCACAAGACCCGGGAAATGCTGTCATACTCCACGCTTTCCGACCGCTGCAAAAGGCGGTTGATCTTCCGAGCCCGTTCCAGTAAAGTTGCCATGCCCTTTCATCCTTTCATTTCCCGGCCAACGCCCCATCAGACGCCCAACGACGACAAGTACGATGATATTTATAATTTTATCATACTTTTCTATAATGTCACGCTATTTTCAAAAATTACGGTATTTTTTGTTTTTATAAGCGTTTCTCCGAAAAAATTCCGTACATTAAAGGATAAAACGGCTGAGATCCCGATTCACGGTAATATCGGACAGCTTTTCTTCCACATAATCGGCGTCGATGATCACCTGTTTGTCCTTTAATTCCGGCGCGTCAAAGGATACTTCTTCCAGAAGTTTCTCCAGCAGCGTGTGCAGGCGGCGCGCTCCGATATTTTCCGTCTCCGCATTTACTGCGCAGGCCATCTCCGCCAGACGTTCAATGGCTTCGTCCTTAAAGGTAAGGGTGACTCCCTCAGTAGCCAAAAGAGCCTCGTACTGCTTGATGAGGGCATTTTTCGGCTCCACCAGGATACGGCGAAAATCTTCCTTCGTGAGGGATGTCAGCTCCACCCGAATCGGGAAGCGCCCCTGCAATTCGGGGATGAGATCGGAAGGTTTCGCCGTATGAAAAGCCCCGGCTGCAATAAAGAGAACGTGGTCGGTCTTTAAGGGGCCATACTTCGTCATTACCGTGGAGCCTTCGACAATGGGCAGAATATCGCGCTGAACACCCTCGCGGGAAACATCAGGCCCCGAGGTGTGGGAGTCCGGCGCCGCCACCTTATCAATTTCATCCAAAAAGACGATGCCGCTGCGTTCCGCTAGGCGAAGCGCTTCCTCAGTAACCTCATCCATATCCACCAACTTCATGGATTCTTCCTGGATAAAAATCTTTCGTGCTTCCTTGACGGATACCTTTCGCTTCCTGTGTTTTTTCGGCATCAGGCTGCCAAGCATATCCTGCAAATTATCTCCCATGCCCTCCAACCCCGACCCGGCAAACATGCCCACCACGGGCCGCGGACCATCCTCCACATCGACTTCGATAAATTCTTCTTCCAGCTCCCCGGCCGCCAAACGCTTTCGGCACCAATCGCGGCCGGCCTTATATTTTGGCTCGTCGTCCGCCGCTTTTTCCCCGGTGCTCTCTTCGGCCGCGTTGAAAAGTTTTCCCAGCGGGTTCGACGCCTTTTGGGGTTCGGGAACGAAAACGTCCAAGATACGTTCCTCTGCCAGTATCCCGGCTTTCTCCCGGACCTCCGCCATCCGCCGCTCCCGTACCATGCGCACCGCCGTATCTGCCAGATCCCGTACGATGGCTTCCACGTCCCGGCCCACATAGCCCACTTCGGTAAATTTCGTTGCCTCTATTTTGATGAAGGGAGCCTCCACCAACTTCGCCAGACGGCGGGCAATCTCAGTTTTTCCCACGCCGGTGGAGCCGATCATCAAAATGTTTTTCGGAATGATTTCTTCCCGCAGCGCCTCGTCTAAGCGACGGCTGCGCCAGCGGTTCCGAAGGGCGACGGCCACCGCCCGCTTCGCTTTATCCTGCCCCACAATGTATCGATCCAATTCCGCCACGATCTCCCGCGGCGTCTGCTCGTTCATGCCGTTCCTCCTACTCCAATTCTTCCACGCAAATATTATGATTCGTGTAAACGCAAATGTCAGCAGCAATGGTCAGCGCTTCCTTTGCCACCTCCCCCGCCGTCATATTGGAAGCGTATTTCAGCATAGCTCGGGCGGCGGCCAGCGCGTAAAATCCTCCCGAGCCGATGGCCGCTGCCCCGCCGTCCGGTTCGATGACCTCGCCGTTACCGGAGATCATGAGAATGGTTTCGCTGTCCGCCACTAAAAGAAGCGCTTCCAATTTTCGCAAGATCCGATCTGTCCGCCATTCCTTGGCCAGCTCCACGGAAGCGCGCTGGAGATTGCCGTTAAATTCTTCTAATTTCCCCTCAAATTTTTCAAAAAGGGTAAAGGCGTCCGCCACGGAACCGGCAAACCCGGCCAGCACGCTGTCGTGGTAAAGACGCCGCACCTTACGGGCATTGGCTTTCATAATGGTCTGCCCACCAAAAGTGACCTGCCCATCCCCGGCGAGGGCCGTCCGGCCTCGGTGATGAACGGCGACAATGGTGGTAGCATGAAACTCTACATTTGTTTCCATACAAATTCTCCTTGCGAAATGGGACGTTGCCGTCCCGCTGTTCCTCTTATCGCAGGCTGGATCGAAAGTCGTCCCAAGCAGCCAACGCCCGCGCCGCCAATCGCTCTTTCTTTTGCTTTTTCTCCCGTACCCGCTCCGTTAAGGGCGGCAGGAGGCCAAAATTCACGTTCATCGGCTGAAAATTCCGCGGATCGGCCGTCGTAATATAGTGGCAGAGAGCACCGTGCGCCGTTTCCGGCGGAAAGACGAGGGGCGTTTCCCCCTTCAGGAGCTTGGCCGCGTTAATCCCGGCCACCAATCCGGCGGCAGCGGACTCCACATAGCCTTCGACCCCTGTCATCTGCCCGGCGAAAAAAATCATCGGATCACTTTGCAACTGCAAAGTAGGGCGCAGCACCACAGGCGCATTGAGGAAGGTATTGCGGTGCATCACCCCGTAACGGACAAATTCAGCGTATTCCAAGCCGGGAATCATCCCAAAGACCCGGCGCTGCTCCGGCCATTTCAGATGTGTTTGAAAGCCCACGATGTTATAGAGCGTTCCGGCGGCATTGTCTCGGCGAAGCTGCACCACGGCATAAGGACGCTCTCCGGTAGCCGGGTCGATGAGGCCCACAGGTTTTAAGGGGCCGAAGAGAAGCGTCTCTCGTCCTCGCGCGGCCATGACT
>CAJPQU010000170.1 GCA_905372875.1 uncultured Schwartzia sp.
CCATAATAATGATAGGGATAGTATCAACAGATATAGAAATTATTTATCCGAAAATGGATATAAAAAAATTGATGATACTCTTTGGGCAAAAGGTAAATATTCAATTAGCGAAAATTATAATGAGGAATATACAATTATTAATATAGAGTACATAAAAGATAAAATTCAATAGGCATGGAAGCCTTAATTGATCCAAGCGAAACGCAGGAAGGAGGGGTCCTTACATTGAAGATTGAACTATTGGGGAAAGAAATTGCTTTAATTACAGCGAATTTGCTGTTATGCGCTAACATTGCAATAGCGGCGCCTGCTCCTGATGTGATGGAACAGCAGCAAAAGGCAAGGCAGCAGGAGACGGAACAGCAGAATAGAATTGAGTCGCCATCGGTAATGACCGATTCGGGAAAGATGGACGAGGCTGACAATCCTTGGGAACTGCCGGAAGAAAAAGACGGTATGCAGGTGGATACGTTTGTGATTGATGACGGCGGGAAAAACTTCCAATGGTTAAAAAGGGAACTGAAACCATACGAACAGCAAAAAATAGGAGTAAAGGGCTTATCGCTATTAGTGGAAAAGCTCAATACGAGGTTAAAACACCGCGGCTTTATCACGTCTCGGGTGATTCTTCCCGAGCAGAATATCGCCCGAAAATGTGTTGTTTTTAAGGTGCTTCCGGGCTATATTGAGGAAATCAAATTCGCGGACAATGAGAAATACGGGACATGGCGCAACGCTTTCCCGTGTTCGGCCGGAGATATTTTGAATGTGTATGATCTGGACCAGGGCTTAGAGCAGATGAAGCAGGTCCCTATCAGAACGTGAAAATGAACTTGGAGCCGGGAACGGAGCCAGGGAAAAGCATCGTGATTTTAGAGGTGACGCGGGTAAAGCCTTGGAGCCTCGGGATTTCCTGGGATGACAGCGGATTGGCGGCTACAGGAAAACATCAGGGCGCCGTTCATTTTTCGGTGTATAATCCTACCGGGCTGAACGATGTCCTCAGTGTGTCGGGCGCCCATGATACAGAACGCCGGGATACGTTTGGCACGAAGAATTACAGCTTCTATTACAGCATTCCGTGGAAGAAATATTCTTTTAGCGTCAGTCATTATTACAGCGAGTATGAGCAGGAGGTCCCTGCCCTGCTTCCCTACACGCAGCAGAGCAAAAACAGCAGTTGGGAGTTCGGTGTGCAGCGGCTGCTCTATCGAGACCGTAAGAGCAGGACACAGTTTATCGGGAAAATCCTACACCGGCACAAGCGGAATTATTTGAATCATGAAGAGATCAAGGTGCAGGAATTACAGACAACCGCGTATCAGATCGGCGTCAATCACAGGCATTATATCGGAACCGGCATGATCGATGCCCTGGTTTATTATCAAAAGGGGATCCCCATCTTGGGCGCCATGCCGGGGCTTGATGATCACAATCCGGCGTACATGACGACGCGTTATGAGATGTGGGGCTGGAATTTGTACTATGGGACGCCATTTAGGTGTTTTGGCGCCGAGGCGCGGTATAAATTTGTGATGCGGGGGCAATATACGCCGAACATGCTGTATTCGGCAGATCATTTTTCTATCGGCGGGCGATATACGGTAAAAGGCTTCAGCGGAGCGAATACCTTGGCGGCGGAAAACGGTTATGTCATAAAGAATGAAGTCGGCTTTCCGCTAAGGAAAAGCCATATTGAGCCGTACATCGGGGTGGATTATGGCAGAACCTGGGGCGACTCCGATGCCTTTAACCTTGGTAAAACACTGGCCGGAGCCTATTGGGGGATCCGGGGAAAGATTGGGGGCCTGTCCTTCGACGCTTTTATCGGGACGCCGATTTATAAGCCGGAAGGGTTCAAGGCCGACAAGACAGCCGGCGGCTTTAGCCTGTATTGGGAGTTCTAAGGTAGCACTGATAAAATAGCCCCTCAGATTGGTGCAGATTTTTCAGCCTATCAAGGAGATAAACCGGACGCATAGCAGAGCTTATGCGGAGGATTTGTCAACGCCGAGAGGGCAGAAAAGATGCGCCAAGATGGCGGACGGAATATAAAAACAAACGCTTTCTGACACGCCCCCCCTTGCCATTCGCAGCTAAACCTTCTAAAATAAAAGTAGACATACAGGAACCGCGATGCCTAAAAGGCTGGAGATAGAGTAACAAGGAGTGAACTTAAAATGCCGCAGATAATTTTTACATCCAATGAAATTAAGCAGAGACTACGGCCGATTTTCACCAGCTACAAAATCCGGCAGGCGATTCTTTTCGGCTCTTACAGCAAAGGTACGGCTACAAAGAACAGCGATATCGATTTACTGGTGGATAGTAACCTTCGTGGATTGAAATTCGTGGGTTTTGTGGAAAAACTGCGGGAGGCGCTAAACGACAAAAACATGGATGTATTTGACATCACCCACATCGAACCGCAGTCACGAATTGCCCAGGAAATCAAACGGACGGGGATAGAAATTTATGCCGGATAAGATGATTATTGACAAAATGCTCCGTTACACCGCCAAGGTGTGCAAATATTGTCAGGATCTTTCTTATGATGAATTCTGTGGCAGTGAAATGCTCATCGAAGCGTGCGTATTCAATCTCAGTCAAATTGGTGAACTGACTATAAAATTAAGGGACGAATGCAAAGCGGCAAATCCTCAAGTGGCATGGGCGCAAATCTACGGCCTGCGAAATCGTATTGTCCATGATTATGAGGGCGTAAATCTTCGTCTGATTTGGGAGATTATTTCCGACGATATGCCGAAGCTGCAGCGGGAATTGAGCGCCATAAAAAAAGGTTTGACGCGAATGAATAATGGTAAGACGATCCCCAAAAAACTGACCGAAAGAGGGACATCGATGGGCGTGGCGAAGCCAATCAAAAAGGAAAAACCATGACTAAAATACTTTTTGTCTGCCATGGCAATATCTGCCGCTCGCCGATGGCCGAGTTTGTCATGAAGGATTTAGTGCGGCGCGCCGGACGGGAAAAGGAGATTTTTGTGGCGTCGGCGGCCTGCCGTCGGGACGAGATAGGAGCGGACACGTACCTCGGCACGAGGGAAAAACTCGACGAGATGGGCATCCCCTACGAAAGGCGGCAGGCGGTGCAGATCACGCGAGACGATTACGACCGCTACGATCTCATCGTCGGCATGGACGCGGAGAATATGCGCGATCTAAACCGGCTGTCCCCGGGCGACCCAGCGGGCAAATTTCACCGGCTGCTGGAATTTGCCGGAGAGGACCGGGACGTAGCCGACCCGTGGTACACAGGGGATTTTGATACCACCTACCGGGATGTGCGGAAAGGCTGCCAAGGGCTTCTCAAAACCTTGTCCTAAGAGGCGGGTACCGACAAGCATAGGGAGGCGACAGCCCACGAAGCAAATACCGCCGTCCTCTCTCAGCAACGGCCCTCCCTTTTTCGCCAAACTCTTGGCCGCCATGCCACAGCGCACAATCCCGCGCCTCGTGACCATCCCTCAAAAACGAAAGAATCCCGCGGCATAATAAATATCCCCCGGCATAGCCGGGGGTTTTACTCTAACGGCCTGTAAGGCCTC
>CAJPQU010000171.1 GCA_905372875.1 uncultured Schwartzia sp.
TATACAAGCAGGCCAGATGGGGGTGGGCGGCGGTTGTTTTCCGGTTGTGGTTCTTGTATAATCATGGCAGACAGCCGTGGCAGGGATCGTTGTTGTCGTCATTTGCCAGGGATCGCCGCCGAGCCTTCGATAAGGGCAGGCGATGGCGCAGCCGGTCATGGTGATGTCGGAAGAGGGAGGCCAGGATAGCGTGCCCGCGAGTTTGTCCACAGGGTACACGGAGGGCGGCGTGGATATGTGGATAAGTTTTGTGGATAACTGCGGGGAACTTAGCAGTTGGGAGTGATGGCGATGAATAACCCGGGAACAGCGCGGGAAACGTGGCGGGAAGCGGCCGACTCTGCTCTTGCTGCCAGTTTCTTGGGGCAGGAGATGACCCCAGAGGAGCGGGCGGCTTTTTTGTCGGCTTCCGGCGTGGGATACGAACGCTGGGGCGCGGGGGAAGCAGTTTTTTCCGAGGGAGACCGCCCCCGGGGGACCTTTCTGCTCATCCGGGGCGCGGTGGGGATCCGGCAGGATACGATCTCGGGACGGGAAATCTTTATCACCGATATCAATGAAGCGGGGGAAGTCTTCGGTGAGGTGTATTTTCTGTTGGGAAAATTCTACGATATCAGCGCCCGGGCCTTGACGGCGAGCGAAGGGCTGCGGCTTTCGCCGCCGCTCTTTGACGGGCCGCTGGGAGCGTCTCTGACCCGCCGCCTCCTCAAGGTTTTAGCCGGGAAGGCGTACCAGATGAATCGCCGCCTGCGCGTCTTGGGAAGTGGATCGCTCCGGGGAAAGATTGCCCAGTATCTGCTTTTGCCCGGGACGAAGCCGCCGCTCTCCCGGGAGGCATTGGCAGCTCGCCTGGCGGTGACGCGGCCGTCCCTTTCCCGG
This sequence comes from uncultured Schwartzia sp., assembly GCA_905372875.1. Lineage (GTDB taxonomy): Bacteria > Bacillota > Negativicutes > Selenomonadales > Selenomonadaceae > CAJPQU01. Next base: position 880 of record CAJPQU010000171.1, read on the forward strand.
GAGATCGGGGTCATGCAGCGCCAGGGATTGATCCGGATCGACGGACGCACCTTGGATGTGGTAGATCGGGCGGCATTGGAAGAATTTTTGTAAAGAATCGGGTTCGCAGAAAAGCGTCGGCCTGCTGTAACATTCGATACGGCAAGCCGCCGCTTTTTTTGTTACGCTACAAGAGAAATACCAATGAAAACAGCGGGGGCGGTCATGCGCTGCCCGTCGTGAGGGGTCGGAATCAGACCGGCCGTGACAGAGCAGAGGAGGAATTTTCATGGACAATCAGATGTTTTGTTTTCAATGTCAGGAAACGGCGGGGGGCCGGGGATGTACGGTGCGCGGCGTCTGCGGCAAGACGCCGCCGGTAGCCGGGATGCAGGATCTTCTCGTCTACGTGACAAAGGGGCTGGGGGTCGTCACCACGAAGCGCCGGGAGGCGGGACAGGATGTCCCCGAGGCGGCGGATCGGCTGGTGACGGAGAACCTTTTTGTGACTATCACCAATGCGAATTTTGATGAGGAGGCCATCGCGGATCGCGTGGCCCAGACGATCACCCTGCGGGACGAACTGCGGGAAACGCTTGGAGATGCGGCGCTGCCGGATGCGGCGACGTGGCAGGGACCGCGGGAGGCTTACATGGCAAAGGCGGCCACGGTGGGTGTCCTACGGACGGAAAACGAGGATGTGAGAAGCCTGCGGGAGCTTACAACGTATGGACTGAAAGGCTTGGCTGCTTACGTCAAGCACGCCAATATGCTGGGGGGCGACAGCCGGGCCATCGACGCCTTTATTCAGTCGACGCTGGCGAAGCTTTTGGACGATTCTCTGGACGGCGCGGCCCTGACGGCGCTGGCGCTCGAAACGGGAAAATTCGGCGTAGACGGCATGGCCCTCTTGGACGCTTCCAATACCGGCGCTTACGGGAATCCCGAGATTACTACCGTGGATTTAGGGGTGCGAAAAAATCCAGGCATCCTGATTTCCGGCCATGATCTGCGGGATTTGGAAATGCTGCTGGAGCAGACGGCGGGCACGGGGGTGGACGTCTACACCCACGGGGAAATGCTGCCGGCTCACTATTATCCGGCCTTCAAGAAATATCCCCACTTCGCCGGCAATTACGGCAATGCCTGGTGGAAGCAGAAGGAAGAATTTGAAGCTTTCCACGGCCCCATTCTGATGACGACGAACTGCGTGATCCCGCCGCCGGATTCCTATAAAAATCGGCTCTATACCACGGGAGCGGTGGGGGTTGCGGGCTGTCCCCACATTTCGGGGGATCGTACCTATAAGGATTTTTCGGCCCTCATCGCCCAGGCGAAGCAGTGTCCGCCACCGGCCGAGCTGGAAACGGGCACCATCGTCGGCGGTTTTGCCCATGAGCAGGTCTTTGCCTTAGCGGATAAAGTGGTGGAAGCTGTCAAAAGCGGCGCAATTCGGAAGTTCGTCGTTATGGCCGGGTGCGACGGCCGCATGAAATCGCGGGAGTACTACCGGGAATTTGCCGAAAAACTTCCGAAGGATACGGTGATCCTCACGGCGGGCTGCGCCAAGTACAAGTACATCAAGCTCCCTTTGGGGGACATCGGCGGGATTCCTCGGGTGTTGGACGCGGGGCAGTGCAACGATTCTTATTCCTTAGTGCGCATCGCGCTGAAATTACAGGAGGTCTTCGGTCTCGCCAGCGTCAACGATCTGCCGGTGGTTTACAACATCGCCTGGTACGAGCAGAAGGCGGTCATCGTCCTCTTGGCGCTCCTCTACTTGGGGGTGAAGAACATCCATTTGGGCCCCACGCTGCCCGGTTTCCTCTCTCCGAACGTGGCGAAAGTGCTGGTGGAGAATTTCGGCATCGGCACCATCACCGATGTGGAAAGCGATTTGGCGGCGATGATCGGCTGACGTAAAATTTTTACTTTTTGTTGTTTTGACCTATTGACTTTTTGCTTTTTTGCGATATAATAGAAACTGTAAGAAGGAACCGAAGAGGATGCGCCGCGAAAAACCGTGGCGAGGGAAACCGCTTCGGCTGCCTCTCACGAAATGTTCCAGACATACGTGAAGAAAGGGGATTGATTTTTATGTTTGGATTGGTACCGTTTGGTTCGAGAAATGATCTGGCGAAAAGGGAAGATTCTTTCGACCGGCTTTTTGATCTCTTCCGGGAGCCGTTTTTCCACGGGGCATTGTCGCCGCTGCGGGATTTGGGCGGCCTCTCGTCCTTTAAGGTGGACGTGAAAGATAATGGCGACGCTTATGAGCTGACGGCGGATCTGCCGGGGGTGAAGAAGGAAGAGATCTCCCTGAGCTATGAAAACAGCTATCTGACCATCGCCACGACCCGGGAAGAAAATAAAGATGAGAAGGACGATAAAGACAGCTACATCCGCCGGGAGCGCTCGGTGGGCAGTACGTCGCGTTCCTTCTACATCGACGACGTGGACGAAGGGAAGGTAAGCGCCGAGTTTAAGGACGGCGTTTTGAAGGTGACGCTGCCGAAAGCGGCGGCTCCCGCAGGCAAGAAGGCCATCGAGATTCGCTGAAGGATAGCGGAATCCTTCCTTTAAAAAGCAAGAGGCAACTCCTCTGATCAAGAGGCCCCGAAGGGTTATCCCTTCGGGGCCTCTTTTTGTATGTAGAAAACCCCCGGTTAGACCGGGGGTTCAGAGAACCTATAGGTA
>CAJPQU010000172.1 GCA_905372875.1 uncultured Schwartzia sp.
CCTCCGTCCCCGCCGCCTCCTTGGCGTCCAGATAGCGTACCGCCAATTTTTCCAGCAGCGGGCGATTCGCCGGATACGCCGCCAAAATGTGATCCGCCGCCGCCAAGGCCTGGGTCATGTCTCCCGCCGCTGCCCACGAATCCGCCTGCGCCGCCAAATCCCGCCCCCTCCCGTAATCCGGCGGAACCTGTCCGGCGCAATACGCATTCCATATCTGACGGTAGGCTGCTTCCATGTCCCGCAGGTAAGCGGCGGCGTCCATCAGCGGCGACCGAGCCATCATGGGGCGGAGTTTTTGGCGGAGCGATACCAAAAACGTTTTCTCCTGCGCCAGTGCCGCCGCTTTTTCTATATAATCTTCTGCCGTATCCGCTGCCAGTTCGCCCAGACCAATATTCTCCAGCAGGCTGACCCCAAAGCGGCCGCCGTGATCCCCACCCCGCAGCGTCACCACCGGCACCCCCATGTAAAGCGCGTCGCAGGTCGTCCCCCCGCCGGGGTACGGAAAGGGATCGAGGGCAATATCCATATCGCCGTATTCTTCTAAATACCTTCGGGTCAAAGGCCGAAGCTCCGTTCGCGCCAAGGGGATACCCATCCGGCGCAGCCGCTCCCGGGTGTAAGCGAGGCTGTCCTCGCGGCCAAACACTTCCGCCTTGAGCAGCAGGCGGGACTCCGGCACCCGCCGTAAGATCTCGCCCCAAACCGACAGCACTTCATCCGTCACCTTCGTGAAGTTATTGAAGCTGCCGAAGGTCACACAGCCATTTTTTTGACAGGGCGGCGCGGCCGGCTCCGGCTCATCGCCTCGCGGCGTATAGCAAAAATGGCTGTGGGGCAGGATGAGAAGCTTTTCCGTGAAGGCCGCCTGCTCCGCTGCATCGTCCAAATAGACGTCGCCAAGAAAATAATCCACGGCTGAAAGCCCCGTGGACGCGAAATAACCAATCCCCGACACCTCCACCGGCGCCGGTTTATACGCTAAGACCGGCAGCGCATTCCCCCGGGTGTGTCCGGCTAAGTCAACAAGAATATCCACGCCATCCTCATAGATCCGCCGTGCCGCCTCGGCCGCTCCCCAGCCGAAAATATTACACCAGCCGTCTGCCCCGCGGGCCAAAGCCCGGCTTTCCTCATCCTCGGGGGCGTTCATGTAGGCGTAGACTTCAAAATTCTCCCGATCATACGCCGTCAACAAAGCTCGGCAAAAACGCAGCACCACATGATGGCGAAAATCTGGAGAGATGTAGCCTATCCGCAGCTTTTTCTCCGGCTGCCGCCAGCGGTGAAAAAAGCGGGGCGTATCCCGGAAAAAGTCGTCGTAGCGCTTCGCCCTCTCCCGCCGCTCTGCCGCAGCCGGCGGCGGTAAATAGTGCGTATTAAACAGGTAATCACTGTATTCAAGCGCCGCTAAGCGAGGCTCCCCCGCTGCCTGAGAAGCCGCCAAGTAGGCTGCCGTGCTCTCTTCATTACGCCCTAAAAAGCGGCAGCACTGCCCCAACAGATTATAAATCTTCTCCTGGTAGACCGCGGGAATATCCTTGCGCTTCACCAGAACCGCCAAATCCCGGGCCGTCGCCACCGTTTCGCCCCGCAGGAACGCCACTCGCGCCGCCAAAAACCGCGTATACACATCCTGCGCCGCAATTTTTTCCAAGGCGGTCACGGCGTTTTCCGCTTCTGCCGCGTCGCCGCTCTCGATGGCGAGACTCGCCAAAAGCCCCAGCGCCTCCGCCTCATGTCCGGGGCGCAGCCGATCAATGGCCTGCCGGGCCGCCGGGTAATCCCGTCGGTCCAGCGCCGCGTATATGCTTTCGCGCAGCGCCTCCAGCGCTTCTTGTTCTCTGTTCATCCCTATCCCGCCTGTCCTTTTCCCCACCGGTCAAACGTCTCAGCCCAACTGTGAACCCAGCCGCGCCTCCCGATCCGCTGCGTCTCGTTCCTTTGCCCCCGGCAATAAGAGCGCTGCCTCAGCCATCGACACGCCTTTCCCCTGCAGCCAATGCCCCATCCCGGCCAAGGCCGCTGCCGTATCCGCCGCCAATCGGGCCGCATCCCGGCTTTCCCCCGCAAAAACATGGCGGTCAAAGGCCGGATAGACCGGCGCCCCAGATTGTGCCTCGTAATAGAGGCACACTGCGGGCAGCCGCAGCGTATAAAGCTTTCGCGCCAAGAGCCCCGCTTCTTTCGGAATATCGTACAAATCATTCAAAATCGCCACCGCTTGCTCCGCAGAAACGCCGCGCAAGGTACGGCAAAGATATACCAAACGGTCGTCGCTGCGCCGTTCCTTCAGGCTTTCGGTGAAACAGCGCCGAGCCTCATCGGTATCGCCCTTCATAGCGGCCAACTGCCCTAAATCATCATACACCTCCGGCAGAAGATTCGTCGCCTGATCCCCCACGTAAAAATCCTGATGCGGCTCCGCCTGCCATCGGCGATAAAGCGCCAATCCCCGCCGCAATTCTTGCTCCGCCCGGTAATATTCCCGGCGCTGCCACGCCGTCATGCCCTCCATCATGGCAAACTCAGGCAGCGCCGGGAATCGCTTCCGCGCCATCGCAATCGCTTCATCCACCTCATCCGCTGGATGCTTTTCCAAAATCAAAAGGCGGATGAGCAAGAGATACGGATGGTTCGTCATCCCCAAAAAACGTACATCAGAGGCGATCGTCCGGCGGGCGCAGGCGATGGCTTTATCGTATTCCCCCAACCCCGAATAACAGTCCGCCAAATAAAAATTATCCGCCGGCAGTTCTCCCCGGCGCTTTTGTTCCGCCAACAGGATCTCCAAATTCCGGCGCGCCTTTTCCGCCGATACAGATTCGGCGTACCCGGTATGCATCAAGCGGATATCCGTCGCCAATTTCATTTCCAGGGGACGATGCCCCTGATAGACAAGAAGCTCATGGATCTTTCCCTCGTAGCGCAGAAACCGGCTGTTGCGAAATACCCGCAGTACGGTCACATCATCCAAATATTTGTTGTCCTGATCCGGGTCGATATCGATGCGGCGGCAGAGAAAGCCGCCCACCCGGCGGTCGGGATGATAGCGCTGTATGAGGGCCAGCACCTTCGGGCAGTTTTCCGGCGGAAAATATTCATCCGCATCCAAATTGATGATCCATTCCCCCGTAGCCTGATCCAGCGCGTAATTTTTTGCTGCCGCGAAATCATTGATCCAGTCAAAGAAAACGACCTTGGCCCCGGCGGCCCGCGCCAATTCCACCGTCCGATCGTTAGAACCGGTATCCACGACGATGATCTCGTCCGCCAGCCGCTTTACACAGTCCAGCCACTTTGGCAAATGATGTTCCTCGTTTTTCACGATCACACAGGCCGATATCTTCATCCCCGTTCCTCCCCGGCACCAAGCCCCCGCATTTCTCGCCCAAATGCCTTCGCCGCTTTCTTTTCCCTCTCCGTAACCGCGTTTCCGGCCGCCGTCCGGCGAAGCATCGCCGGGAGCAGCACCGCCAAAGCCCCTTGTCCTCCGGAAGAATCTGTCCTTTGTTCCGCC
>CAJPQU010000173.1 GCA_905372875.1 uncultured Schwartzia sp.
GCGTATCCTTGGTAAGGATAAGGTCACCAGTTCAATCCTGGTCATCAGCTCCATTCATAATGGCGGAATAGCTCAGTTGGCTAGAGCATGCGGTTCATACCCGCAGTGTCGAGAGTTCAAATCTCCCTTCCGCCACCAATTTGGCAATGAAACCCCCGTTGCGGGGTTTTTTTGTGAGATCATGCGTTGTTGGTGACGGCGCGAAAAATTCGCTGTCCTACGGGGGTTTTGGTTGACACGCCATAGCAAGTATGATAAAGTACATGAGTGACCTTTTGGCATATAGCGAAATCTGTGAGTGAGGAGTGCATGAAATGCGTAACGCCATTACGTTGGCCTGTACGGTTTGCAAGAACCGGAACTACCAGACAAATAAGAACAAGAAAAACCATCCGGATCGTCTGGAACTTAATAAATACTGCAAATTCTGCAAGAAGCATACGCTGCATAAAGAGACGAAATGATTGCCTGCGAGCCGGCAGATAATGAGGATGTGACAGGTTTTGGCGGAAGAGAAGGCATCGGTGGCAGCATCGGAGGCCGGGTTTAACCCGAAGAAGTTCATAGAGGAAGTCGTGGCCGAAATGAAGAAGGTTTCCTGGGCTACCCGCCGTGAATTGGCCGTAGATACGGCTGTCGTGGCTGTAGCCGTCATCATCGTCTGCGCTTTGATTTGGGCCTGCGACACGATATTCACCAGGTTATTCACGCTCATTCTACGATAGACATCGGGGAGGTGAGGGGCGCACCGGCGTTCCCTGCGATGGAAGCAGAAAAGAAATGGTATGTTATCCATACATATTCCGGGTATGAGAATAAAGTCAAGGCCAATCTTGAGAGCAAAGTCCGTTCCATGGGGATGGAAAACGAAATCTTTAACGTCGTCGTCCCCATGGAAGACGATATTGAGGTCAAGGATGGCCGCAAGAAGCTGACGAAAAAGAAGGTTTTCCCTGGCTATGCGCTGGTGGAGATGATCGTCAATGACCGTTCTTGGTACGTCGTCCGTAATACACCGGGGGTCACCGGTTTTGTGGGTTCGGGGACGAAGCCGATTCCCCTCACGGAGGATGAAGTCAAGAATATTCTACGGACAACCAGGGAAGAAGAGCTGCGCCCTGTCGTCGATTTAGAGCCGGGGCAGGCCGTTCACATCAATACTGGTTCTTTTGAGAATTTTCCTGCTACGGTTACGGAAGTGGATGCGGAGCGTGGCAAGATCAAGGCACTGGTGGATATGTTTGGCCGGGAAACCGTGATTGAGCTGGATTATGACCAGGTAGAGAAGATTTGATTTTTTTGTATAGCGTGCATATTCCTTTTAAGGAGGTGTAAATCAATGGCAAAGAAGGTTGCAAAGCTCGTCAAACTCCAAGTTTTAGCGGGGAAGGCCACGCCGGCGCCTCCGGTAGGTCCGGCTTTAGGACAGGCAGGCGTCAATATCATGGCGTTTGTTAAGGAATTTAATGAAAGAACGGCGCAGCAGGCCGGACTTATCATTCCGGTGGAGATCTCAGTGTTCGAGGATCGGTCGTTCACGTTCATCACGAAGACGCCCCCGGCCGCTGTCCTTTTGAAGAAGGCAGCTGGGATTGAAAAGGCCTCGGGCGAGCCGAATAAGAATAAGGTGGCGAAGGTTCCTCGGGCGAAAGCGCGGGAGATCGCCCAGTCGAAGATGCAGGATCTGAACGCGGCTGACCTGGAAGCGGCCACCCGAATGATTGAGGGGACGGCGCGCAGCATGGGTATTGAGATCGTCGATTGATTTTTCGGCGATCCCTCGTGGGAGGTAAATACCGCTAAGACCACGAAAGGAGTATTTACTATGGCAAAAGCAGGTAAGAAATATCAGGACGCCGTCAAGCTCATTGAGGAAGGGAAGGTTTATACCCCTTCGGAAGCGATGGAGCTGGTCAAGAAGACGGGGACGGCAAAGTTCGATGAGACGGTGGAGCTCCACGTGCGCTTGGGGGTCGATCCGAAATATGCGGATCAGCAGGTGCGTGGTGCGGTCATTTTGCCTCACGGAACCGGTAAGACGAAGCGAGTGCTGGTCTTTGCCAAAGGCGATAAGGTCGCTGAGGCAGAACAGGCGGGCGCTGATTTTGCTGGTTCGGACGAGCTGGTGACGAAGATTCAGGGCGGCTGGTGCGATTTTGATGTGGCGGTGGCTACGCCGGATATGATGGGCGTGGTGGGGCGTCTGGGTAAGATCCTCGGCCCTCGCGGGCTCATGCCGAACCCCAAATTGGGGACGGTAACCATGGATTTGACGAAAGCCGTTCGGGAAATCAAGGCCGGTAAAGTGGAATATCGTACCGATAAGGCGGGGAACGTCCATGTGCCGGTGGGAAAAGTTTCCTTTGCACCGGAAAAGCTCGTGGAAAACTTCCGCACCCTGATGGAAACGCTGGTTAAAGCGAAGCCGGCGGGCGCTAAGGGACAGTATATCCGCTCCGTCACCGTGGCGGCGACCATGGGGCCGGGTATTCCGGTACAGATGGCGGGTAAGGCTGACTGATTTACCAAGTCCATAAAGGTTATATGGCCTAAGACGGCAGGTGTGAGCGATCACTTAAAGATACCCGCCCAGGCCGGAAACGCTGCGTGATTATCCTGCGGTCTCCGGGTCTTTGGCCAGAGACCGCTTTTATTATTGGGAAAAATATGAGAGGAGGTGTTTTTATGCCAGTATCTGCTGAGAAACAGGCAATCGTAGCTTCCTTGAAGGGCAAGCTGACAGCGTCAAAAGGCGCGGTGTTCACCGGATATAAAGGGTTGACGGTGGCGCAGGATACCGAGCTGCGCCGCGAGCTTCGCGCTGCAGGCGTTTCCTATCATGTGGTCAAGAATACGCTGACGGCGATCGCAGCCAAAGAGGCCGGGATGGAGGATCTGATCTCGCATTTGGAGGGAACGACGGCTTTAGCGGTATCTTCCGAGGATGCCGTCGCTCCGGCGAAAGTCATCAGCGAATTCATCAAGAAAAATAAGCTGGATGATACCGGCGTGCTGGTGGTGAAGGCCGGCATCGTTGACGGTAAGGTCATCGATGCGGCGGCTGTGAAGGCATTGGCTTCCCTGCCGTCCCGGGAGGTTCTCGTGGCGAAACTCTTGGGCAGCATGCAGTCACCGATCAACAACACGGTCAATGTCCTTCAGGGTGTTATCCGCCATGCTGTTTATGTGCTTGACGCGGTGCGTCAGCAGAAAGAAAAGGCTTCGGCCTGACCGATCCGTAGAAAATTTTAGGGAACGAAACAAAAATTATTTTGATGGAGGTATTTTATCATGACAAAAGAAGAAATCATGCAGGCGATTGAGGGCATGACGGTCCTCGAACTCTCCGAACTGGTCAAAGCGATGGAAGAGAAATTCGGCGTGTCGGCTGCTGCCGCTGCTGTCGCCGTGGCCGC
>CAJPQU010000174.1 GCA_905372875.1 uncultured Schwartzia sp.
TCGCCAAATACTCCTTCTGATTGGGCGTGGGATAATGGATCACCAGCCCGAAGCGATCCGAAAGAGAAATCGTCTCGTTCACGCTGTCCCCGCGATGTACCTCGTCAGCTCCGTCGCGGTCATGCCAACTCTCCTTGATGAGGTGACGGCGGTTCGATGTCGCGTAGAGAAGGACATTATCCGGGCGCGTCTCCACACCGCCTTCGATGCCCGACTTCAGGGTTTTATATTCGGGCTCGCTGTCCTCAAAGGAAAGATCGTCCAAATAGACGATGAACCGTTTCGTCGTAAACCGCCCCAGCGTTCCCATGATGTACGGCAGTTCTACCAACTGCGGTTTTGTCAGCTGGACGAGGCGCAGCCCCTGATCGAAAAACTCATTGGCCAGCGCTTTCACCGAGGTCGATTTTCCCGTGCCCCGGGCCCCCACCAGAAGGACATTGTTCGCCGGACGGCCGCTGAGAAATGCCAGAGTATTGCTTAAGAGCGCCTGCTTTTGCTCCGTATAGCCGATGAGCTGCGCCAAGCGGAGGGGAGCAAAATTTTCAATGCCCACCAGCTTCTTTTTCTTATCCCAGCGAAACGCCCGATAGACGGCAATATCGCCGCTGCCATAGCGCTGATAGTGCGCCAAGAGAACATCCGCCAGTGACGCCGCCGTCCAGGAACGATCCAGCAGCGCAAAGAGCTCCGCGCTCTCCGGCCCATCAGCGATGCGACCATCGGTGGGCACATAATCATCCAAAAAATTAAAAGGAAGATAAGCACCGGGCTTTTCCCGGAGCAGCGGCGCCAAGAGGCTAATGTCATGGATAAAAGCGGCCCGCAGGCTCTCTCCGGTCCGGCCCTTCTGCTGCTCTATGGTGTCAGCGGCCAAATTTTCCTGGCGCGCCAGCTGCCAGACGAGATAATCGGCCACCAAATTCCCTGCCAATCCCCACCGCTCGGCCTCTCGAATCAAGGCTGCCGCAAAATCATAGGCGGCCCCCTCTTCATCGGGGCGGGCGAAAAAATCCATCAGCCGCCGCAGGATGGGATCCGAGAGCAGCGGTCGACAAACCAAGAGTTGATGAAGCTGTGGAATCTCCATGCACACGCCCCCGCTTTCTTGCGCCGCTTGTCAAATACTTAACGCCTCTCTCATCTTTATGCCTACCAGTATACAGGAAATCTCCCCGCTTGGCGACCGCCGGCGCAAAAATTTTTCCCGAGCAAAAGGCCGCTCCCCAGCGTGGCGGAAAGCGGCCTGCGGAAACTATAGTCAAATCATATTCTGCCGATAAGCGGCATAGAGAGATTTCAACTCTTCAATCTTATCGTACATCTCCACCTGGAGATCCGAGGCCGTGGCGTAATCGCCCTCATGGAGCGCATCGACCAGGCGGGTGAAGAGGGACTTTTCGTCGATGCTGTCCTTCGCCAGGTAAGCGCGAATCCCGCTGATCTTCGTCCAATTATAGGAATCCTGATCCGTGACGAGATCCGCCTCAATCTCCTTCGCCGCCCGCACGATGAGACGATTTTCCGGAATGATCCGGCTGATGAGCTCCGTCTTCCAGCGCAGGAGCGCGCTTTCTACGAAGGAATGCAGGATCGCGTCATTGAGCGCGCCTCCGGCCGTAATGACGGCCCGCTTGGCAGGATACTTTTTGAGATTTTCCATATTCTCCCACACCGTAGCCGGCGCCGTGCCAAAGAGGCGGTTCCGCTCCTCCGGCGTATAGTCCTCGAAAACATCGTTCTCGCTGCGATAGGCCCGGTTCTTTTCCAAATAAACGCCCTTCGTCCCCGTCTTTTTCGAGAGTTCCGCCAAAAGTTCCTTCGTCGTCCGGCCAAACGCCGACCGGATGCCGTCCAGCACCGCCGAATAGATGGCCGCCAGGGCAATGTAGGTATTCGTGTAGGGATTGCAGGCCCGAAGTTCAAATCGAGTCGCCCGAGGATTCTTGACATCTCGTACCAATCCCGCCAGGATCGTCCGATTGCGGGAGGGTACCGCCGGCGAATGGCCCAGCGACGTCACCACGCACACCGGCGCCTCAAAGCCAGGCTTTAAACGGTTCAAAGAATCGTTCGTAGCCGACACCAAAGGATTGATAACCTCGTAATTCTTCAAGAGCCCCATGAGGGCGCCGTACCCCACTGCGCTCATGAAATCCTTCGTCATATCCTTCGGGCTGAAAAGATTGACCACCGATCCGTCCCGCATGACCGCTGCCATCCCGATATGGGTATGCTCGCCATTGCCCGCCAGCCCGATCATCGGCTTTGCCTTGAAAATGACCTCCAAGCCATTCTTGCGGAACGTCTCCTTTACCAGCGTGCGGACCAAAAGTTCATTATCGGCGGTTTGCAGGGCTTCGGCAAACTGCCAGTCCATCTCGATCTGCTCGCAGACGTGGGACATGTGCCCGGCCTCATCCATGTGCGCTTTGAGGCCGCCCACTTCCTTGTGGCCCATCTCCGCCTTAAGGCCGTACTTTTCCACCAAAAGTATGCTCTGCTCCAGAGCTGTCCGTACCGCTCCCCGGGTGCGCTGCCAATACTGCTCCTGCATCACCTGCGAGGCCGTCATCTCCGCGATATCCGCTTCTTCCAGCGGCGTTTTGACCCAAAATTCCAGCTCCGTCGCCGAAGTGAACTGAATATCGACGATCTTCTTCCCGTCGATATGCTCCAATCCCGAGACCTTGCCCGGCTTTTTGAAGAGCTTCAGCATTTCCTTTTTGACAAAATCCAATGTATCCTTCAGGATCGCCCGGGAATCCACGCGCTTTTTCTCGTGGATCAAAAAAGCCGGAATCCGCAGCGTTCCCACCGGCTTTCCCGTCTCTTCGTCGATATGCTCATCATTATAATCCACAAACCAATTCACGCCGGGATCGACAGGCATGTCCACCTTAGCGTTGTTCAGCGTCGCGATGCCCGTCAGCACCACCGACGAGCCGTCGGTCTGCACCGCCGTCCCCGCGTAAAAATCATCAATATCCTTCTGGAAGATGCGGATGGGAATCTTTTCGTCCGTATCGTTCCCGGCCAGATCAATGCCCACCAGCGAGACAAACTTGATCTCCGGGTGCTTTTTCAGCTTGGCTAAAATCTCTTTTTTCCCCGTACCCGCCGGAATGACATACAGCAGATCTTCCATTTTCCTACCACCCTTTCGCTTCTCACCGGGGCGCGCGTATAAAAACAAAAAAGCCCCATGACGCCCTTGAACACTTCACGGCTTCATACGGCTCCATTTTCCGTCCCCTGTCTCATTTGGTATGAAGTATAGCATTTCCCTGCCTGGTTGTCCAGAAAAATTCCCTTCCTCTACCGGCTCTCTACACTCCTTTTATCCATCTGGCGCCGCGGGTACCAGCCCCTTTTCAGCTTCATCCCCGATACTGTATTATAA
>CAJPQU010000175.1 GCA_905372875.1 uncultured Schwartzia sp.
GCCTGCGGGCCGCGCGCCCCTTCGACGATCTCGAACTCCACGTCCTGGCCCTCATTCAGGGTCTTGAAGCCCTCGTCCTGAATGGCCGAGAAGTGGACGAATACGTCGCCGCCATCTTCTCTTTCAATGAAGCCGTACCCTTTTTCTGCGCTGAACCATTTGACTTTACCAACCATGTTGCTATTCCTCCTACAAGCAAATAAGACTGGCCGCTCTGGCGACCACTTTTCCTATTATAATCGCCTTGCCTGTTCCTGTCAATCACTTTCATAAAATCTTGGAGAGGAAGAGGCGCGTCCGCTCTTCCTGGGGATGTTCAAAGAGCGTTTCGGGGCTTCCCTCTTCCACGATGACCCCCTGGTCGATGAAGAGAACCCGATCCCCCACTTCCCGGGCGAAGCCCATCTCGTGGGTGACCACCACCATGGTCATGCCCTCTCGCGCCAGCTCCTTCATGACGTTTAACACTTCCTGCACCATCTCAGGATCGAGGGCCGACGTGGGCTCGTCAAAGAGCATGACCTTCGGCCGCATGGCCAGCGCCCGGGCGATGGCCACGCGCTGCTGCTGCCCGCCGGAAAGCTGCGCCGGGTAAGCGCTGCCCCGATCCCCTAATCCCACCTTATCAAGAAACAGCCGCGCCACCTTTTCCGCTTCGCTGCGGGTCTGATGCCGTACCTTGATGGGAGCCAGCATGATGTTTTCCAGCACCGTCATGTGGGGGAACAGATTGAACCGCTGGAACACCATCCCCACCTCGGCCCGAATCTTATTGATGGAAGCGTCATGCCGCAGGATGGTGCCGTCGATCTCCACGCTGCCCGCCGTGGGCTCTTCCAGATAATTGATGCAGCGAAGAAGCGTCGATTTCCCGGACCCGGAAGGGCCGATGATGACCACCACCTCGCTCTCCGCCACGGAGAGATCGATGCCCCGCAGGACTTCGGCCCGGCCGAAGGATTTTCGCAACCCTTTAATGGTGATCATCGATCTGGCACCTCCGTTCTAAATAGGCCACAAAGCGAGAAATGGTCACGGTCATGAGGAGGTAGATGATGGCGACGCAGGTCCAAATCTCGAGGGAGCCGTACGTTCTGGCGATAACAAGCTGTCCCCGGCGGGTCAGTTCCTCAAAACCGATGACGGAGACCAGGGACGAATCTTTCAGGAGAGCGATAAATTCGTTGCCCAAGGGGGGAATGACCCGTTTAAACGCCTGAGGGACAATGATGTAACGCATCGTCTGCCCCCATGTCATCCCCAGGGAGCGCCCCGCTTCCATCTGCCCGGCGTCGATGGACTGGATCCCCGCCCGAAAGATCTCGGCGACGTAAGCGCCGCTGTTGATGCTGCAGGAAGCGATGGCCGCCACAAAGGGATCCATATGCCGCCCGGTAACGATGGGCAGCGCGAAGTAGATGAGAAATATCTGTACCAAGAGCGGCGTGCCCCGCAAAAAGTCCACATAGATCGCCGCCAAAAGCCGCAGAACCCGTGAGTGCGCGATGCGGGCGATCCCCACAAAAAGGCCGATGACGATCCCCAATCCCACGGAAAGCGCCGTAATCTTCACCGTCACCAGCGCCCCCATGAGGAGGAGGGGAATCGCACTCACCGCCAAATCCACATTAAAACTCATTTTAGCACCTTACCTGTCCGCAAAACTGTCTATAAATACAGATACGTTTCATTATAGGGCAGACCTTCCCCGCCTGTCAAATCAGGGGCTTTCCCCTACGCCGAACCCCGCCGTCGGCCGCTTGGGAGCCGCGCGGCTGACCCCCCTTGAAAAATGATAAAAAATAAAGCATAATAGGAAGTGAGAATACAGAGAGGATGGAAGATTATGGCCAAAAATACGCCGGTGCAGCACGTTTGCAGCTTCTGCAAGCGGCTGATTACCATTCACGATCAATACGACATGCCGATCCTCGACCCCCAGTCCGGTTTTGCCATCTGCCGCAACTGCATCAAGGATATCTATCATTTCATTGAAGAACACGACCGACACGTGGAGGAAGATCACAAAAAAGACTTTGCCGCCTCCTTGGAATCGACGCTGGAGAAGAACAAGCCGCATCTCATTAAGGAATACCTGGATCAATACATCATCCATCAGGATCGCGCCAAGAAGATCCTGGCCGTCGCCGTCTACAACCACTATAAACGCATGAAGCACGGCTATGAAACCGATGGCGGTACCGAGATCGAAAAATCCAACGTCATCATGCTGGGGCCGTCGGGCTGCGGCAAGACGGCGCTCCTTCAGCATCTCTCCAAACTCTTGGACATCCCCTTCGCCGTCACCGACGCCTCCAGCCTCACCGAGGCGGGCTTTGTGGGGGCGGACGTAGAGGTGGCCGTCCGCAATCTTTACTACGCCGCGGACAAAGACGTAGAGAAAACGGAACATGGGATCATCTATCTGGACGAGTTCGACAAGATCGCCCGAAAATCCGGCGAGAACAACTCCATTACCGCCGATCCCGGCCATGAAGGCGTGCAGCAGGCCCTCCTCAAGATGCTGGAAGGCAGTCAGGTAGAATTTACCGCCCGGGGCCAACGGAAGCATCCCGAAGCCCCCACCATCAAGGTCAATACCCAGAACATCCTGTTCATCGTAGGGGGCGCCTTCGTAGGGATTGACGACGTCATCGCCAAGCGCCTGCAAAAATCCAACGCCAACATCGGCTTTGGCGCCAAAGTGGAAGGGGAAAAGGACAAAGCCACCTTCGACGAGCTTATCCATCAGGTGACCCCGGAAGATCTCATGAAGTATGGGATCATCCCCGAGATCATCGGGCGCCTCCCCATCATCTGCACCTTGGAAACGCTGGACGAAAACGCGCTCCTGCGCATCCTGACGGAGCCGGTGAACGCGCCGGTGCGCCAGTATCAAAAACTCATGGCCATGGATCATGTGGAGCTGAAATTCGAAGAAGGAGCGCTCCGCGCCGTGGCGAAAAAAGCCATTGAGCGCAAGACCGGAGCGCGCAGCCTCAAGGGAATCATCGAAGACGTCATGCTGGACGTGATGTTTGAGATCCCGCGTTCCGACGAGCCGCGCCGGGTCACCATCACCGAGGCCTGTATTACCAAAGGCGCCCAGCCGGAAATCGAAACCATCGAAGAGGAACCCACCAGCCAATCGGCGTAATGAAGAAACGAAAAGCAGCCGTCCCTAAAAAAGGGCGGCTGCTTTTTTCTGTCCAATCAGGCAAAACTGCGGCGAAACAAGGAATCATAATATTTTTCTTTGTCTTTTAATAAGATTTTGAATAAATGCCAGAAAAGAGTGGCACGCCTTGGGGTGGGCCATTCTCATTTTTTCTCTCCTTCCGGCGGCGATTGACAGGTGCTTT
>CAJPQU010000176.1 GCA_905372875.1 uncultured Schwartzia sp.
ATATTGATCAGCCCACTGGCTTCCATCTCCGCCGCCTGCCCCCAAGTAAAGTAACCGGGCTGCCCCCGATCCATAAAGCCGGTAATGACAAACATCGTCGCCTTTAGGCCATATTTTTTCAGGATGGGGTAGGCGTTGGTATAGTTATCCAAATACCCGTCGTCAAAGGTGATGAGTACCGGATTTTCCGGTAGTTCCGCTCCCTCGACAAGAGCCGCGTACATCTCCTGCGGTGTGATCGCGTGGAAATTATGCTCCACCAGATACTTCATCTGCCGTTCGAAATCCTCCGGCCGGACAGAAAGAGAGATGTGCATATTATCTACCTTATGGTAATTCAGCACGATGATCTTCGGGCCATTCACGCTGTCAAATCCTTGCCGAGCTGTCAGACTGCGAGGCGATGACAAGAAAAAGGGCAACAGCGACAGCAAGAGCACCAAGAGGAGGCACTTTCCCCAGTACACGCTTCGTTTCTTACTTTCCATCTCCCGATCCCTCCTCACGGCTGCCAACAGGGAATCGCTGTCCCCGCTGCCAAAAAACAGCGAGAGAAGCCACGGCCACGGCAAGCGCTAAAATCTGCCCCCGATGCAGCCCGGGCACCGTGGACAGATAGAAAAATCCACTGACAAAACGAATGATTGCCGCACCGAAGACGGTCAGGAGAAAAATTCTGCCCGGCCGACGCTGAGGCGTGTGCGCTGCCAAAATCGACGCCCTCACCGCTCCTGCAAAAAGCAGCCCGTAAAGCCCTGTTTGATATAGGGCTACGGGCTTAAAATATCCGTAACCTTCAAATCCCGAAGGGCGGTAGCCAAACTCCACATATTCTGCCAGCGTACGATCATTGGGAAGGTTTACGGGAAGCGGTGCCCCCACTACGATCTGCAAACCAAAAGTGCTAAAAGCATAGATCGTCAACAGAAGCGTAAGCGCCGGAGTCAGAATATCCAGCCACCGCCACGGTGAAACCAACGCCCGCCGCGCTACCCAAGAGACTGCTAAAAGAAGCCCCAGCCCTGCGCCGTAGAGGGAATATCCCCCCTCCCAGAAACGGCCAATCCGCCCCACATCGCCGGCAAAATCGCCCCAATGAAGAAGGATATATCCCACCCGCGCTCCTATCAATCCCAGGGGGAGGGCTGCCAACAGGATATCCACCGCCACTGCAAACGGCTCCTTATAGAGCCACGCGCCCCAGCGTGCCGCCAAAAGTCCCGCCAGAATCCCTCCGGTAATAATACAGCCGAAGAGATATACCGGCAGACCGCCGACGGTCAACACGATCATTTCCATGCCTTTTCTGCCATCCCCGGACGGCCGCCTCCCCTCTTTGACTCCCTTTTCGAAAAATCTAATTTTCATTATAGAGTTCTCATTCACCGATTGCAAGACTATCCCAAAAAGGCGAAATGGGCAACGTCCGTTTATGATTCGGAGGCTTTTCTTTTCCCCGCCGCTCTTAGCAGCTCTTCGGCAAAGCCGCTCCCGGGGATAAATTTTTCACTAAACCGTCAGCCAATTTTCATCCCCACCCGCGAAAATAGGATGTATAAAATTGGTTATTATTGATCCAAACGACAGGAGGTATGATCCATGAATATGAAACACACCGCCATCCTCAGTCTGACGCTGGCCGTGCTCGCGGCATCTCCGACACTGGCCGCCGCTCCCGAGGACACCACCGGCATCGACGCTCCCGGCGAATGGCGCATCCGCATGATTCCCGAAGAACGCCTGTCTCCGGAAGAGCAGGAAGAACGCCGCTGGACGCCGCTTCTCAAAAACGACATCGGCACTTACGACTATGAAGAGAGCAGCATCGTCAAGGAAACACCCGGCAGCGATCTCATCTCTGTAAACCTGCGGATCTCCCAGCTAAATCCACAGCTTCAGGAAAAACTCAAAACGAAATACGCCCCTTCGTCCAACGCTGCCCCCACTTTCCATTTGGAGGAAACCCTGGCCTTCCACCGGGACGCCAACACTTACGCCATCGTCCACACGAAAATCTTCGGTGAGAAAATGGAACTGTTAGACGAAAAAGACGTTCCCGTGGCGACGGCGAAATTCCAACTCATTCCCCCCGGCAGCGTAGTGGAAGCCGCATGGGAAAAAGCCGCCGGTCTCCCGCCGCCGGAACCTATCGCCAAAGAAGGGGCAAACGGGGAAGAACCGGAAGAAAAATGATCATTTCCTCGTTGACAAGTATGATATAATGAGCGTGAATAGAACTGCGATGAGCAGATATTTTCAGAGGGGAGGAATTCCAATGACCATTACCAAAGACATGAGCATCATGGAGGTCGTCCAGAAATATCCGGACACCGTGGAAGTTTTCATGAGCGCCGGCATGGGCTGCCTTGGCTGTGCCGCGTCGCATTTTGAGAATATCGAGCAGGGCGCGATGGCACACGGCATCGACGTTGACGCGCTGATGAAGGGCCTCAATGAAGCGGCCCAAGCCGCTGAATAATTCGGCATACGCAGTAAAAAAGCTGCCGCAGTAAACCTGCGGCAGCTTTTTCTTTAATCGTGGAAACGCACTTTCATCAGGGGGGATCTCCCAAAACGCAGCACCTTCAATCAGCCACTCGCCGAGTGGGACTGGAACGTCACCGTTCCGCCGTGTCAAAGAGCAGCGTTACCGGGCCGTCGTTGACGGAGGCCACCGCCATGTCCGCCCCAAACTCGCCCTCGGCGACAGTAAACCCCCGGCGGCGGCACTCGGCGATGAAGGCTTCATAAAGAGGCTTGGCAATCTCCGGCTTGGCTGCCTTGGTAAAGCCCGGCCGCCGGCTTTTTAAATCCGCATAGAGGGTAAACTGCGATACGACTAAAAGGGCGCCGCCCGCCGCCGCTAAACTGAGGTTCATCTTTCCCGCCTCATCGGCAAAAACCCGCACTCCAGCCACTCGATCTGCTAAATACAGGGCCTCCGCCTCCGTATCCTCCGGTCCCACGCCCAAGAGAACTAAAAAGCCTTTCCCGATACATCCCCGCACCACACCGTCGATGGTCACCGACGCCTCTTTCACCCGGGTTACCACGGCCCGCATATTTCGCGCCTCCTGTAGAAAAAGAAGAGGCGGCCCCTATCCGCCGCCCCCGCGCTTTCCCTTATGCCTGTGCCGTAGGTTCTTCCCCTGCGGCCTCAGCCTTTTTCTCCGCCGACTGCTTTGCTAATTTCTCATACAGCGCCTCAAAACGGCGGGTGATTTCATCATGCGTCCGGCCAGTAATGGCCGGCATATCCTTTTCACCGGTCGCCTTTTTGAATGCGATGCCCGCCTGTTGGAATCCTGCCTCCACCGCTGCCTGCATCTGCCGCAAGATAT
>CAJPQU010000177.1 GCA_905372875.1 uncultured Schwartzia sp.
CTTGATAACACGCAAACTCCCATCCACGCTCCTGTTCACATCCCTCCTCTCCCTCTCTGCTGTCACAGCGGTCGCCGCTCCGGCGCAGCAGGAGCAGCTTGACCAGTCGCGGGCGCAGGAGGAAGCACGGCAGGAGCGGCTGCATCAAGGACGAACGGAGATCGATACGCCGTCTCTTCCTTCCTCAATACTGCCTGCCGATGGGGAAAGCGTTCGTTTCCTCATCGCCAAAGTCGTTCTTGAAAATGAATCCGGGAAGTTCTATTTTCTGCGGCATATCGCCCGTGACTACGAAGGACGCGCGCTTTCTCTCAAGGATATCAATGAAGCTGTCGGCAAGATGAATCACGAGCTTATGCAGCGCGGCTTTTCGACAAGCCGTGTCGTTATCCCCGAGCAGAATCTCTCTAAGGGAACGCTCCGCCTTGTTCTCCAGATCGGACGCATTCATGCCGTGCGCTTTGTCGAAGGCAGTGACACACTCTATACATACAATCTCTTCCCGTTTCGGGCGGGCGATGTCTTAAATGTGCGCGATATCGAGCAGGGGCTTGAGCAGGCAAAGCGTCTGCCCTCGCAGGATCTTACCGTAAAACTCCTGCCGGCACAGGAACCGCAGATGACCGACCTTGTACTCACGGTGACGCGCGGCAAGAATGTCTACGGCACGATCTCCTTGGATGATTCGGGACTCAAGGATACGGGGAAAATCCAGCTTTACGGAAGTGTCGGTGTCGACCAGATTTTTCAAAGGAACGATATGCTCCGCATTGGTATGAATCTTGACGGCGCACGGGACGGCTATGCGAAAGGCACGCGGGGGCATCATGTCAGCTACACGATTCCGTATGGAGCGCATACATTCACGCTCTCTTACCAGCGCTCAAAATACCATCAGACGGTGGAGAGCCGTCCCTACGATTTCATCAGCGCGGGCGATACGAATATCTCGACGTTTTCCTGGGATTATGTATTGCATCGTTCTTCGAGCATGAAGACGAGCATGGATATTCGCCTGAAGAAGCGCAATTCCCATAGCTTTGTCAACGATGTGGAGATTCCCATCCAGGCGACGCACCAGACATCGTTGGAGGTCGGCTACGCGGAGCGGCTTTACATCGACCGGGACACGCTTTATTTCCGCATCGCACATCGCTTCGGGCTCGGCTGGCTGGGGGCACAGAAGGAGAAAACTTATCCCGATGCACCGAAGACGCGCTATCGTTTGTGGCTCTTTGATATGGATTATGTCCATCCGTTTACTTTCGGGCATCGCCCCGCAACATTCACCACGTCTTTCCACGGGCAATGGACGATGAACGAGCAAAAGCTCTATGGCGTGGATATGATCAGCATGGGCGGACGCTATACGGTGCGCGGCTTCGACGGCGAGGTCACGCTGATGGGAACGAACGGCTGGTATCTCCGAAATGAGTTTGCGACGAAGTTTCCGAAGCAAAAAGCGGAACTTTATCTCGGTATCGACGTGGGTACCGTCTACGGCTACGGTGCCGATCTCTACAACGGACATGTGCTTGCCGGCGCAGCGCTTGGCTTGCGAGGAACAGTCAACGATATTTCCTACGATGTTTTCGTTGCTGCGCCCATAGAAAAACCCGAAGGATTTCACACGCCGGACGCGACCTTCGGTTTCGCCCTCGGAGTAAAATTTTAGGAGCCGTTATCTTTTTATTGGCTAAGCGACGAGAGGAGCGTCAATAAAATTTCGGTTTTTCCCGATGCAAAAGAGCCGCTTCACGTTTTGGCGTGAAGCGGCTCTTTTGCATGTATGAGGCTTCTCAGTAGAGCGTCTTATCTGATTTTTCCCGGTAGGCGTCGAAGGTTTTGATGGTCATGGCGTGATCCGTCTGTAGGAGACGGAGGACGGAGGCGTCTTTTTGACGGCCTTCGATGAAGCGGTAAATGAAGTCATCCCGAAAGCCGATGGCCTCGGCGTCTGATGCCGTATTCCCGTAATAGACGGTCTTGATGTTGGCCCAGATGGCGGCGCTGAGGCACATGGGACAGGGGTAGCAGGAGGTGTAGAGGACGCAGCCGGAGAGGTCATGGGTGCCGAGGGCTTGGCAGGCGGCTCGGATTGCCTCGACTTCAGCGTGGCAGGTGGGATCATGCCGGGCGAGAACGCGGTTTCGCCCCCGCCCGATGATCTTGTCGTCCCTGACGACCACGGCGCCGAAGGGGCCGCCCTCATTTTTTGTGAGGTTGGCGGCAGCCTCGGCGTCTGCTTCTTTCATGTAATCCGTGTGGGTTGACAACATTTCGGTACGCATTCTTTCAGCCTTTCGCGGTTTTTTGTCGGCGGAGCTGGACGAAGAGGCTGCCCCCTAAGATGCAGAGCCCGGCGATGTCGGTGGCGCCTTCCGGATAGATCATCATCAGGCCGCCGAGAAAGAGAAGGATCCGCTCCGGGAGCGTCATGTCTGCCGCCAGATGGCCGATCAGCGATGAGGACAGGGCGATCATGCCGCAGAGGGCCGTGAAGAGAGCCAGGGCCATGGAGAGAGGCGTGGCGTTCATCATGAGGATGACCGGGGAGAGGACAAAAATGTAGGGAATGATAAAGGCGGCGATGGCCAATTTCGAGGCGTTGATACCCGTCTGCAGGGGATTGCCGCCGCTGATGGCCGATCCCGCGTAGGCGGCCAGCGCTACCGGCGGGGTGACGTCAGCGATGATGCCGAAGTAGAAGACAAACATGTGGGCCGCCAGCATGGGAACGCCCAGCTGTAAGAGAGCCGGGGCCGCGATGGTGGAGGTAATGACGTAGTTTGCTGTCGTGGGGACTCCCATGCCCAAGAGGAGGGCAGTGATCATGGTGAAGAAGAGGGTGGGCAGCATGAGGCCCCCCGCAAAATCAAGGAGAGCCGAGGCCAATTTCAGCCCCACGCCGGTCTTGGTGACGACGCCGATGATGATGCCCGCCGACGCGCAGGCTACTAAGACGCCTAAGACGTTTTTCGCCCCTGCTTCCAAGCCTTTGACGATTTCAATGGGCTTCATCCGCGTTGATTTTCTAAGGAAGGAGGCACAGATGGAGAGGACGATGGCAAAAAGGGCCGCCCGCATGGGGGTGTAGCCCGTCACCAAGAGATAGATAATGACGATGAGAGGGATGGCTAAATGGCCGCGTTCTCTCAGAATTTTCCCGGCTTTCGGCAGTTCGCTTCGGGGGATGCCTTTGAGGTTTTTCCGCTTCGCTTCAAAGTGAACGCCCAGCCACACGCCGGCGAAGTAGAGGACGGCGGGGATGATGGCTGCTTTCACCACGTCCAGATAGGGGATGCCGACAAATTCCGCCATCAAAAAGGC
>CAJPQU010000178.1 GCA_905372875.1 uncultured Schwartzia sp.
GTCTATCAGTTGCTGGAGGGAATAATCGTGGAGAGCCAGGAGCCGAAGGCGTTGGGGTTGCGGGTTTGGATGAGGATGCGCCCGGGGCCTTTGAAGCGGCAGACGACGCCCTCTCCGGATTTCAGGCTGGACACCCAGCCGCTGGAGCTTTTCTGCACGTCGTAGTTCATGTTGTCCTGCCAAGCGACGAGGTGGCCGTTGTCGATGACGATCTCTTCGCCGGAGGCGAGGTCAATGGGGTGCATGGCCCCGTAGCTGGCGATGAAGAGGGGGCCGCGCCCGTGGGCGTGGAGCAGGAAGAACCCGGCGCCGGAGAAGAGCCCTTTAGCGAAATTTTGGGTTTTGGTATCGAGCTCCACGGAGGGGGCGGCGGCCAGGAAGCCGCCCTTTTGGATGATGAAGCCGTGGCTGCCGTCAAGGTCAATGCTTTCGATGGCCCCCGGCATGGGATGGCCCAAGAGAACTTCGCCGTCGCCCCGGGCGGCGGTGAGGTACTGGAAGAAGAAGCTCTCGCTGGTGACGAGGCTGCGGACGAGGCCGCCTAAGAAGCTGCCTTCCCGCTTGCCTTCAATATCGACGGTAGGAGACATGGCGATCATGGCGTCGGATTCGGCTTTGATCTGCTCCCCTTGGGACAGAAGGCAGCGGATGATGGGAAACGCGTCGCGGTAAAGAATTTCATGCTGCATGGGCAAAACTCCTTTCAAGGTGGAGAAAGATGGGCGGCATCGTAGGGCCGCGGTTATTAAAAATGCCTGACGGCATTTTGCGGATGAAGGGGCATTTCCTTCGTGGACAGCGGGGATACCGGGGAATAAACAGTGGATAAGAATAAGTGCTGCCACCGTGTTCCCCGCGGGGAGCATTTAATCGTCCGATGTTTCACGTGGAACAAATTCTCCTCGTTGATAAGCAGCGAGGAGAAGCTGGAGATCGGCCAGTTCTTCTCGGAGCACCATCCCTTCGTCGGTGTCCCCCACGGTGGAGCGGAAGGATTGGAGTTCCAATGTTTCGGAGACGGATTCGATGTCCCGGTTTTCCCGGAGCGCCGTGCGCACGTCGGCGATTTCCTGATGTGCTAATAGTCTGAGGCCGCGGGAATTGGAGATGAGGGTGAACCCCGAGAGCCCGGTTTTTTTGTGGTAAGCGTGGCAGAAGCCGCCATCGATGACGATGACTTTTCCCCCCGCCTTGACGGGGTTTTCGCCTTTTTTCACCGGGACGTGGCCGTTGATGATGTGGCCGGTTTCCGGGTCGAGGTCAAATTCTTCTAAGATGCGGGCGCCGACGGTGGGATCATTAATATATTGGAAATAAGGATCATCCGGTTCTTCCCAGGTGCTTTCATCGTCGATGAACATGCGCTCGAAGGTCTTAAATTCCCGCCCGGAAAAGGGGGAGAGGCGTCCGCACCAGAAGTACCACATGGCGTCTAAATCTTCGGCGCGGTGCTCGTGATAGGCGCGGCGGGCGATTTCTTCCGCCCGGTCGAAGGCGGCGCGTCCCGCTGCATACTCGCCCCCTAAGGGAATGGGGGCGAAGCTGCCGTCTTTTGTCATGGGGAGACAGGCGTGAAAGAGGAGGTTGTTGTTGCAGCAGGTGTAAACGCTTCCTTGACGATAGAGAAAGTCGATGTGGCGGCGCAGGGGTTCGCTCTCTAAAAAGGAGGTTCGAAGATCCGCTAAGATAGCGTCTTCGTCGTCGGAGAGGGCGTAGGGGTCGGCGGGATCGATGGTGGGAAAATGGGTTTGATTGAGGGGATACGTTTTCCCTGCAATCGCGATGGTGGCGTTTTCGTAGTCGATGCGCCCCAAGAGGGCCCGCTCTCCCATGTCAAATTCCGGGCGCCGCCGGATGATCTGACCTTCTGCCTTAAACATAAGGATGGAAATAAAGCGTTCCGCGGCCTTGACCGGATCTTCCGTCGGGTATTGATGAGCGGCGAAGAGGGTCAGGGGACGCAGGCTGATGCCGTAGCCCTTTTCCAAGACGTCGGTGTTATGATAGCGCAGGCTGTTGCGGACGACGTTGGCGATGCAGGCGTCGCTGCCGCAGGCGGCCCCCATCCAGAGAATGTCGTGATTGCCCCATTGGATGTCGAGATGGGGATGGTGGAGGATTTTGTCTAAGATGGCGTCGGGGCGCGGTCCGCGGTCGAAAAAGTCGCCGACGATGTGCAGCCGTTCTACGGCCATTCGCTTGATCAGGACGGTGAAAGCGGTGATGAAGTCGGCGGCGCTGCCGGTGTCGATGATGGTATCCAAGAGGCGGCGGTGGTAGTCGCTTTGCGCCGTGTCGGCTTCGGGCCGGGTAGCCATCAATTCTAAGATAAGACCGGTAAAGCGGGGCGGAATGAAGGCGGCCACCTTTTCCCGAGGGAATTTACAGGCCATGAGCCGGGCGAGGTCAAGGAGACGGGACAGGTTTTGGCGGTACCATTCCCCGTCCGCTTGCCGGTTCGCCGCCTGTTGCGCGATCTTTTCCCGGGGGTAGTAGATGAGGGTGCAAAATTCGGCTTTTTCCTCTTCCGTCAGACAGGCGGCGAAGGTGTAGTCCACTTTCTCCCGGATGACGCCCGAGCAGTTGTTCAGGATGTGAAAGAAGGTGTCGTATTCCCCGTGCAGGTCGCTCATGAAATGCTCCACACCTTTGGGGAGGACGAGGCGGCTTTCCAACTGAATGATTCGGGTGCGGACAGCCGCCGGGGAGGGATATTTTTGCGATAGCAGGGTTAAGTAACGCCGGGCGAGGCCGCCGCTCGTCTTTGCTTCTAACATACTGACGCCTCCTGTACTGGGCATTGGGGCTATGGGGCCGCGCTATGTTGCGGCCGAGCGGTTTGCCTTCGGCAGTCAGCCGTGGAGCGGCGCTTTTGACCGTGCGGGGGAAGAAGGATTTTGACGGATTTAGTCTATCACAGCGATGGGGAAAAGGCAACGTGTTGGCCGCCGGAGCAGTGGGACTTTTAGGCAGGAAAAAGGCGGAACTGTGTCGAAAAGGCAAAAAGATATAGCAAAAATTGCGGCAGAGGGATAGGGGAAGCCGGCGGATTTCTGCCGTTGGGAACATTTCGCGAGCGAGGCGTTTTGATGTGAAGATTACGATTTTACAGATGCCGGTGGTCATCGGCGGCCGGGAGGAAAATTTGGCGTCCCTGCGGCGGATGATGGCGCAGGCGGCGGCAGAAAAGCCGGATGTGGTTCTCCTGCCGGAGCTTTGGGACATCGGCTTTTTCCCCCGGCCGATGGAGCAATATGGGGATCCTGAAGGACAGACAGCGCAGGAGGCTTTGAGCGCTCTGGCAGCGGCCTACGGGGTGAACA
>CAJPQU010000179.1 GCA_905372875.1 uncultured Schwartzia sp.
AATATGAACCGTCTTTTCCACGCCATCCAACGAATTCATCTCTAACACGCCAATGCGTTTTTTGTCACCGATAACCCCCACGATAGTACGCGATTCGCCCATAGAGAGATGATAAGACAGGCCGGCCTGTTCGATCTTCTGCTTCACCTGGGCCATGTTTTCTTCGGTTGCTGCCGGACTCATAACGATGATCATGACAATTCTCCTCTCCATCTGCTCGCAAAACATAATAAAAGCCCGCCCCCTCTACAGGGACGAGCTCACACCCGTGGTACCACCCTGCTTGCTCATCGGCAAGCCTCTCTCTTCGGCACATAATTTATGCCTATCTCATGATAACGGAAGATTCCGGCACAGCCTACTCCATTCAGCCTGCTGCTTGCGAGTGTATTTCTCCGACTTCCTCTGCCGCGTCCCACCGCCCCGCGGCTCTCTTGAAGATTCCCTCGGTTACTTCTCTCGCGCATCGCATTTCATATTTTCATAGACTATAACATTCATCATACATTCTGTCAATATTTTTTCTTCTTTTTGTCATAAGCTCCCATGTTGGCATACTTTTGTCTCTCAGTTTAGGTTCGGCTGGGACACAGATGGGCCAAAGGACATGCCGCACAGTGCGGGCGAAGCGCTTTGCAGACGAGACGGCCATGCCAGATGAGCCAATGATGGGCCGCTGACCACTTATCCTTGGGAATCACCTTTTGCAGGCCCTTTTCCACCTCCAGCGGTGTTTCCCCCACCGCCAGATGTAAACGATTCGCCACCCGAAAGACGTGGGTATCCACGGCGATGGCCGGTCGCCCGAAGGCGATGCTGGACACCACGTTCGCCGTCTTTCGCCCTACCCCCGGCAGTTTCAGGAGGGCCTCGTATGCCTTCGGCACCTCTCCGTTGTATTTTTCCACCAATGTCCGACAGGTCGCCATGATGTTCTTCGCTTTATTGCGGAAGAGGCCGCAATCGCGAATCTCCTCCTGAAGCGCTTCCAATCCCATCGCCACAATAGCCTGGGGCGTATCTGCCCGCCGGAAAAGACGAGCCGTTGTGACATTAACCCGCTTATCCGTACATTGGGCCGACAAAATGACCGCTACCAAAAGCTCAAAGGGATTGCGAAAGATCAGCGCCGGCTTCACATCACGATAGACCTCCTCCAAGATGGCCACCATTTCTTCTTTTATTTTCTTTGTCACGCGCATACCATTTCCCTCACCCAGAAAAGTCTCAGCGAACTTTACGCCTCCGTGTCAATTCGTCAGACTGCGCAGCGGCGCGGGAATTCTTCCGCCCCGGGCGATGAACGCCGCCGAGCTGAACCGGCTGCACAGAGGCATGATGGGACAATGCCCCAAAAGCCCACCGTATTCCACCGTATCCCCCACTTTTTTCCCCGGCACGGGAATGATGCGGACAGCGGTGGTCTTATTATTGATCATGCCGATGGCGGCCTCATCGGCGATGATGCCGGAAATCGTCGCCGCCGACGTCTCGCCTTCCACAGCAATCATATCCAGGCCCACCGAGCAAACACAGGTCATCGCTTCCAATTTTTCCAGCGACAAACTGCCGCGATTTACGGCGTCGATCATCCCCTTATCCTCACTCACGGGAATAAACGCGCCGCTGAGTCCGCCCACATGGGATGAAGCCATCAGGCCGCCCTTTTTCACCGCGTCGTTGAGAAGAGCCAACGCTGCCGTCGTCCCCGGCGCACCACAGCTTTCCAGCCCCATCTCTTCCAAGACGTTAGCTACACTGTCGCCCACGGCGGGTGTAGGCGCCAGCGAGAGATCGATGATCCCGAAGGGAACCCCCAGCCGTTTCGATGCCTCACGGGCCACCAATTGCCCCACCCGGGTGATCTTGAAGGCCGTTCGTTTGATGGTTTCCGCGATCTCCGAAAAATCCGCGCTCTTTAGCTCTTCCAGCGCGTGCTTCACTACCCCCGGCCCGCTGACCCCCACGCTGACGACCTTTTCCGCTTCACTGACGCCGTGGAAAGCGCCCGCCATGAATGGGTTATCCCCTGGCGCATTGGCAAAAATTACCAATTTTGCGCAGCCAATGGCTTCACGATCCTTTGTCAGCTCCGCCGTCCGCTTGACGATCTCTCCCATCTCCCGCACACAGTCCATATTGATCCCGACCTTTGTCGTGGCTAAGTTAACGGAGGAACAGACGATGTCCGTCGCTGCCAACGCTTCAGGAATAGAATCGAGGAGTACCCGATCCCCGGCGGTAAACCCTTTTTCCACCAAAGCCGAAAACCCACCGATGAAGTTCACCCCCACCGCCTTCGCCGCCCGATCCATCGCCAACGCCACGGGAACGAAAGAATCGGTCCGGCAGGCCTCCGCCGCGATGGCAATGGGCGTTACGGAAATACGCTTGTTGATGATGGGAATCCCGTACTCCGCCTCAATATCCTCCCCCGTTTTTACCAAGTGTTCCGCCGAAGTCGTAATCTTCTCGTAGAGATTGCGGCAAAACTGCTCTACCTCCGGATGTGCGCAGTCCCGCAGGGAGATCCCCATGGTAATGGTGCGAACGTCCAGTTTATTCTCCGTGATCATACGATTGGTTTCTAAAATATCCTCAATGGTTATCACGCCCATGTGCCCCTTTCCCTACGATATCTCATCATACCGTATGCATCACGTTAAAAATATCCTGATGCTGCGCCTTGATTTCCAGATGAATCGTCTCCCCTTTTTCTTTCAGAATCCGCTGCAGTTCCGTCAATGCCATGGCGTTATCCGTCATCTCCACAATCATGACCATATTGAAAAAACCGTCCATGATATTTTGATTTACATTGAGAATGTTCACGTTATGCTCAGCCAAAATACCGCTCACCATCGCGATGATCCCCACGCGATCTTTGCCCACAATCGTCACGACAACCTTCATAGCCTTATGCTCCCTCCGCCCGGCCGCAACACGCATACGCGGCGGCAAAATAAACTTAACAATCCCATTATAACAACGATTGCCTGAAAAACCAAGAGTGTACTAATAAGAAATCAATCATCAAAAAGGAACGCCGGCCGGGAAATCCCGGCCGGCGTTCCTAAATCTCCCCTACTCAGGGAAAGAAAGGCCAAACGATAGGAATGACGATCAGCGATACGACGAGGCACACGAGAATAAGCGGCGTACCGGCGATGATGTAATCCTTGAAACGGTATCCGCCCGGCCCGAGAACCAGCGTGTTGGGCGGCGTGCCAACCGGCGTCGCGAAGGCGCAGGACGCGGCTACCGCGATGGCCATCAGCACCGCGTGGGGCTGAGCGCCGATCTGCTCGGCGATGG
>CAJPQU010000180.1 GCA_905372875.1 uncultured Schwartzia sp.
CCTTGCCTTGCTCGATGTGGACTTCAAAGAAGGCCTTGAGGGGAGCTGTGTAGGCGGCATCTCCGATTTTCTCCGGATCGAGGCCGCGATTTTTCAGTACATCGTAGAGGGATGCGCCGTCGACGTCTTTGAGATGGTGCAGTTCTGTCACGCTCAGTTTGCCGCACATGGCGCGGCTTCCCAAGGTAGCCGCGCTGAAGCGGCTGGATTCTTCACACATGAAGAGAACGGCTTCCAAGGGATGATCGCTGATAAAACCGTCTTCTTTGAGACTGGTCATGACCTCGATGGCGGCTAAGATGCCGAATACGCCGTCGAAGTTGCCGCCGCCGGGGACGCTGTCCCCGTGGGAGCCGAACATGACGGCGGGCAGGGCGTTGTCTCGTCCTGCCCGTCGGCCGATGACATTGCCAAAAGCGTCGGCGTGAAGGGACAGGTCCGCTTCTTCCATCCATTCTATCAAGCGGCTGCGCCCTTTCCAATCGCTGTCGGTAAAGGCTAAGCGAAAGATACCGGGTTGATCGCTTTCGGCGGTGATCCGCTCCATGGCGGCGAAACGGGCGGCTAAACGCTCTCGGGAAATCATGAGAATCCTCCTTTGTAGATCAGTGCTCAGGTGCTGAAAGGCGGAAACCCCGCCGGATGACCCTATTGTATGGCTTTTTTGCTTATCGGGCAACTGGGATTTTCGACCGTTCTCCCTCATGTATACATGGGATAGTTGCTTGACACGTGAAAAAGGACAGCCTATACTGAAAAACGGAGCTGATTGAGATACGATGAAGACTGTGCGAATAAGCTTTCGTCGTTTCCAACGGTCAAGGCGTAAGCGCTGTAGATGACAACGGACTCGGGACGGATTTGGGAAATTGATAAGACTCCTTATTGAGGTGCGAAGGGTAGAAAAGCGCGAAAGACTTTTCCTGGCTGGACATCCAAAAGAATCGAGGAGAGGGGACAAGGTATGCTGACATTGATGCTGATTACGGGAGCGGTGATCGTCGGGGTGACGATTTTTTTATTGGTGAAGGGATACGAAGCGCGGGTGACGCTCATTGGTGCTGGTATTCTGATGGCCTGCATCGGGGGTGCCCCCATGGATGCTTTGGCAGCCTTCGCCAAGAGCATGACGAATCAAGGCCTCATTCAGGCGGTCTGCTCCTGTATGGGATTTGCCATGGCGGTACGGGTCACAGCGTGCGACAAGCACCTTATCAACGCCATGGCCAGTGTCATTTCCAAGGTTCGGCCGCTCTTGATACCCGGCGTCGTCTTGGGGACGTTTTTAGTCAATGTGGCGCTTCCCAGCGCGGCGGGAACGGCGGCTGCCGCCGGAGCCATTTTTATTCCGCTCCTCATGGCGGCGGGGGTCAATCCGGCGATGGCCGCCGCCGCTGTCAAATGCGGCACTTACGGCAGTATGCTCAATCCGGGACTGGCGCACAACCCTTTCGTAGCCAAGATCGCCGGCGTGGACGTGATGGATGTTATTGCGTTTCACTATCGGGCCAATTTGGTGTCTTTGGCCGTCGCCATGGTGATGATTACTGTCGTGGCGTATTTTATGAAGGAAGATCGGGGCTATGTAGCTGAGGGGCTGGAAATTGAGAAGGATTTCAAGATCAATTATCTGTATGCCCTCATGCCCATCGTACCTATCGTCATTTTGCTTTTGGGTTCGACGAAGGTGGTTCCGGTCTTTAAGATGGGCGTTCCCGAGGCCATGATCATCGGGGCCATCCTAACCTTGGCGGTGACCCGGACGCAACCGGCAGTGCTGGGGACGGCGTTCTTTGACGGCATGGGGAAGGCCTATGGCTCCATCATCGGCATCATCATCGCTGCGGGAGTTTTCGTTTCGGGCTTGACGGCGACGGGTCTCGTCAAGGCGTTTTTGGACGCCATGCTCCATAATCCCGCCATTGTAAAGCTCTGCGCGGCGGCGGGCCCTTTCGTTTTAGGATTTTTAACGGGGTCGGGGGACGCGGCCACCTTCGCCTTTAACGAGGCAGTGACGCCGTCAGCGATGGAGTTTGGTCTGACACAGGTGCAGATGGGCAGCATGGCCACGTTAGGCGGCACGCTGGGGCGGACGATCTCCCCTATTGCCGGAGCAACCATTATCTGCGCCGGAATTGCCGGGGTCAACCCGGTGGAGATCACGAAGCGCAACGGTCTGCCTGTCATCATGGCCCTCATTTTTGGCATGCTGGTATTGCTGGCTTAAATCAACGACACGTTAGGAGACATCAAGTCCTGCGGCACAGAAGAATAGAAGGACAGAGGCTTGATCCGTTGGGTCTTCCGTGCCGAGAGCATACCGGTAACGCGAAGGGCCGCAGGTCAGGCCTTTCGTTGTTTGGCTGCGCGCGAAGGGAGGAAAAAGCCGCCGCAGCTGGGGCGAACATTGAACTGGGTAATGGGCCGCGATGAAGGTGGCATTCATACCGGAAAGGATGTGGCATGTATGAAATATAACAGAGGCGTTTGCGCTCTCTGCACCCTTCTCTTGATGATTGCGCTGCTGTTCGTGAGCGGCGGTTCCTTTGCTGAGGCCGTTACCGGTGTGCTCGAGAAGCCGGCGCAGCGCGAATATATCGTTGATACGGCAGGAATGGTCACAGTAGAGGATCGTCAGCGGATCACGAAGATCGGTGAAGACCTGCGCACGCAGACCAAGGCGGAGATCGTCGTCGTTACCATTGATACACTTGAGGGCAGGGACATCGAGACCTATGCCAACGAACTTTTTCGGAGATGGGGACTTGGTGATGAGAAGCTCAATAACGGTGTCCTTCTTCTCATCGTCAAGGCGGATCGCAAATTCCGCATTGAAGTCGGTTACGGCCTTGAGGGCGAGATCACGGACGGCCGATCGGGGGAAATCCTCGATGGAATGAAGAATGACTTTCGTCAGAGAAATTACTCTGGGGGCATATTAGATGCCTATCGGAAGCTTACCGCGTACGCCTACCGTGCCGTTGGCGAAGCCCCGTCCGCCGAGGTGGACGGGGTATTGGACAGTGCGGCAAAGCCCGAAGAAGATGCGGACGGCGAGGACAGCATTCTCATGAATGTGTTCCTCTTCTTCTTAGCGGTTGTTGGGATGATTCTCATGGGGATCGTCTTGTACTGGCTGCTCGATATTCTCGACAGAGCGCTCGGCCCTGGCGGAGGAGGCGGAGGC
The DNA here is from genome assembly GCA_905372875.1 of uncultured Schwartzia sp. GTDB lineage: Bacteria > Bacillota > Negativicutes > Selenomonadales > Selenomonadaceae > CAJPQU01. Next base: position 3,188 of record CAJPQU010000180.1, read on the forward strand.
TCCTCCGCCAGCCGTTCCTCGGACGGAGGCTC
>CAJPQU010000181.1 GCA_905372875.1 uncultured Schwartzia sp.
CCCCAATACACTCCAGCGGAACAATCCCACCTTGAAAAATATCGCGCGATTACTGACGATCACAAAGATGCCATCGATAATCAGCTTGACTATTTCTTTACCCTTGACACTAAAAGCAAGTTAGACTCTGGCTTGAGCACAGCTGGAGACTGCTGACCAAAAAATGAACAGATAATCCAAATAAAAAGCCGCCCCCATCGGGCGGCAAGGATAGAAGAAAGGAGCTTGGTACATGGAAATAAAATATGCGAAAAGCGCTGCCAAAAGCATAGGCACCATGGATAAACCCACCAAGCAGCGCATCAGAAAAGCGATTGAAGAACTGCCGGAAGGCGATGTAAAACCGCTCAAAGGAAGCGATACTCTCTACCGGCTGCGCGTCGGTAGCTGGCGGATCGTGTTCAGCCACCCTGCGAAAGAAACCATCCTGATTGTAAAGATTGCCCCGCGCGGTGACGCCTATAAAGGAGGCCTGTTATGATGACCGTAAAAGCCCAAATTGTAGAAATGATTAACTTTATCCCCGACCGTGAACTGCCCATCATTCTTGAAGTGGTAAAACGCTTCATTCCCCAAGAAGATGATACCTTCGCCACCGCCGATGACCTGAAAGCCCATCGGCTGGCCATGGAAGAATACGAACGAGGCGAAACCATCTCCCACGACGCCATCAACTGGGACTAACCCATGAAGGGAGGTTACCTATGGACAAGAAAAAGCATCCAGTCAAAGATGACGCTCTCGCTTATATTGAATCCCTCATGACTCCGGAAGAAATCGCTGAAAGTGACCTGCGTGTTGCCCTCATCAGTGAACTCATTCGAGCACGTCAAGAGCGCGGCCTCACCCAAAAGAAGCTTGAAGAACTGAGCGGCGTCACGCAGCCGGTGATCGCGCGCCTCGAGCGCGGCACAACCAGCCCAAATATCGCCACAGTTATGAAACTCCTCGCGCCCCTCGGCAAGAAGTTAGCCATCGTTCCTATGTAACCAAAAGGAACTTTGATCGACCTGCAACACCAACTATCATATCAAAAGGGCCTGCTGACGGGTGTCACGCAGGCCTTCACTTTCAACCGAACAGAAAGGAGCTATATCCATGTACTGCCACAAGCGCGGGAAAAAATGGTACTACCGCATCGAAATCAAAGACGAAACCGGCAAACGTAAACGCATCGAGCGCGTCGGCGGCGTAACCAAGCAAGAATGTGAACGCGCCTATCGCGCCGCTATGACCGAAATCGACCAGACCGGTGAATTTTCCGAGCCGACCAACATGACCGTCGCCGAATACTTTACCGAATGGTTGGCCGAATACGTCGAAATCAACCTCCGCCCCAACACCATCCGCGTTTACCGGGCCATGATTGCCAACCACATCGCCCCCGCCCTTGGCGAAATAAAACTGCGCCGCGTATCCTCCCGGCTCCTTCAGAACTTTCTCAATGCCCGGAAAGAAAAATACAGCCATGGCACCCTTATCTCCCTCTGCTCTATTCTCAAAAAAGCCTTCGCGTGGGCAAAAGACATGGACAACTACCTTCGTGCCAACCCCGCCGCCATCATCCAAGTCCCTCACCACGACCAGGCTCCCAAAGAAACCGCTGTCTTTAACCCCGCCCAGCTCGCCGCAATCTTTGAAAAATTCCCACCCGGCCATCAATTCTATATGCCGGTATCCATTGCTTATCATACCGGCATGCGCCTCGGCGAATGCCTCGCCCTCACTTGGAAAGACATCGATATGGATAATCGGGAAATCTATATCCACGCAACCGTCATCGGCGTCGGAGAAATTCAGCCTATCCCAAAAAGCAAACACTCCATTCGCACTATTCCTTTTGGCCAAAAACTCTATAAAATTCTCAAAGCCGAAAAAGCCCGGCAGGCCTCCAATAAACTTAGATACGGTAAACACTACGCCGCCGGTGAGCTCGTCTGCTCTTGGCCAGACGGCTCCATCCTGCGTCCCGACGACCTGCGCCACTTCGGCCAATTCTGCAAAAGAGAACTGGGGGTCGGCTCTTTTCACTCGCTTCGCCATACCCACGCTACGATGCTCCTCGAGGGAGGCGCCTCCTTAGAAATCGTCTCCAAACGTCTTGGCCATAGCTCCCTCTACATCACCGCCCAAATCTATTCCCACATCCTCGACCGTCGCAAGTCCAACACTGTCCAGCTCTTAGACGAAGTGTTATAACCCCTTGTTGCCCATCGTTTCCCTGCGGCAACAAAAAAAGATACAAAACACCTCTAACATCAGTATTTACGCAGTATTTCTATTTCGTATAAATTATCGGAACTAATGATAGCTTTTACTCTGCCCTTATTCTTCGCGAGCTACCCGCTCTAAATATGCCGTCATGCTGTCAGCTACTTTTTTAGCGGCTTTTACAGTTTCCACCACATTGAGCGGCCCTGTGACTACGTCGCCGCAGGCAAAGATCCCTTCTCGCGTTGTCTGTCCAGATTCGTCAGTTTCTAATAACCCTTTTTCATTGGAGCCTAAACCAGCCGTTGTACTTACCAATTTATCCTTGGGTTGCTGACTGATCGCGATGATCGTGCTGTCGGCCGGGAAAAGTGTCGGTTCGCTTTCAGAAACAATTTCTCCGGCTTCATTAAAAGTACGTCGAATAAAGATTGGACCGTCAGCGGTGATTTTCTGAATACCCATGCCGTAAAGCAGCTCAGCCCCATCCGCTAAAAGATAATCCAGTTCACGCGGACTGGCAGAAACAGTAGAGCTTCGCGCATAAACAGTCACTGTGCGGCTTCCTTTGCGAAGTGCCGTTCGCGCTGCGTCCATGGCCGAGTTTCCTGACCCGATGACGGCCACACGCTCGCCTAATTCGTAAACATCAGGGTTCTGCAAATAATCGATGGAATAATGGACATTGCCTAAACTTTCCCCGGGAACGCCTAAACGACGAGCCCGCCAAGTGCCTGAACCGATGAATATCGCTCCATAGCCGTCGTTAAATAAATCATCTAAATGTAAGGCACCACCAATGGTCGTATTGGGGCGGATGAGAATTCCAAGTTGGCGCAGCCTTTTTTGATATCGATCCAAAATACTTTTCGGCAGCCGAAACTCAGGAATTCCATAACGCAGCATACCGCCAATATGTTCCTTGCGCTCAAAGATGGTAACGTCGTACCCTCGCAAGGCTAAAATGATGGCCACTGTGAGCCCTGCCGGACCGCTG
>CAJPQU010000182.1 GCA_905372875.1 uncultured Schwartzia sp.
GGGCTGGGGTAGGGGCTCTCTTGGAGTCGAAGGCGTGGGAGACGATAGATGACATCGCGGCAGTTTACACGCGATGGTCCGGCACCGCTTATGGCGGCGACGCGCTCCCCGGGGACTATGAGCCGGAGATTTTTCGGCGGCGTATGGGCGCGCTGGATGTAACCATCAAAAATGAAGATAACCGGGAAACGAATATGTTCAGCTCGGACGATTACAACGCTTATCACGGCGGCATGATTGCCACCGTCCGATCCATCTCTGGAAAAGCGCCTCACTCTTACAGCGGGGACAGTACTGACCGCAAGCGGGTCAAGGTGCGGACAGTGCAGGAGGAAGCAAAGCGGGTTTTCCGCGGCGAGTGCATGAATCCGAAATTCATCGAGGGAATGAAAAGGCATGGGTACAAGGGGGCGTTGGATTTAGCGAACACCCTCGCCCACAGCTATCAGTGGGATGCTACCAGCAAGGTCATGGAGGATTGGATGTACGAAAAGTACGCGGAAAAGTATGCTCTCGACCCGGCGATGCAGGAATGGATGAAGGATGTCAACCCATGGGCCTTGCAGCGCATGGCAGCGATCCTATTGGAAGCGGAGAAGCGTGAATTGTGGCAGGCACAGCCGGAAACTAAAGAGGCGCTGACACGGCTCTACATGGAGATGGAAGGGGAATTGGAGGAACGCGCCGAAGGATAAGGGAAGCGGTGTCGTGGCTGGAACAACGGAAGGAGAATGGGCATGGACAGGATGGGACGCAGTTTAGCGCTGATGGGACTGCTTCTTTTTGGGCTGTTGGCGGCGTCTTGTGGCAAACCGGCGGCGGAGCAGCCGAAGGATACGGCCTACGAAGTGGTGGACATTCGCGGGGATACCGTCCGTTTTTTGACTAAGCCGAAGCGGGTTTTGACCTTCACCACCGGGGCAGACGAGGTGGTGTTGGGATTGGTAAAGCCGGAGCGGATGATCGCTGTTAATCAGGATTTTATGGATCCGGCCCGATCCAATGTAGCGGCTTTGGCCCGGCAGGTGCCGAATACCATCGAGCGTAATCCGGCGGTGGAACGGGTGGCGGCGCTTCAGCCCGATCTCGTCATCGTGCAGGACTGGATCTCCATGGATAAAGTGCAGGCCCTGCGTGATTTAGGTATCCCGGTGGTCGTCTCCCGCACGCCGCGCAGCATCGAGGAGGTCCGTGCCACCATTCGGCTGATTGCTGCCAGTTTAGGCGAAATCGAGCGGGGAGAAAAGTTAGTCAACCGCATGGATGAAGAATTGACGGCCATTCAGCAACGCATCGCCCGCGTGCCGGCGGAAAAGAAGGGAAAGACTGTGGCCTTGGTGTCTATCATGCCAGGCTACGGCGGCGCGGGCTGCGTGTTCGATGAGATCATTCGGGCGGCAGGGGGAGAGAACGCCAAAGCTTTGGCCGGGAATCGACAGGGGCAGGCTATGACAAAGGAGCAATTTGTCGCCTGCAATCCCGATTACATCTTTTTGCCGTCTTACCATGATCCTCGGACGAAGGAAGAAATTTACGGGGCGGAGTACATGAGCGATCCGTCGCTGAGCGGCATGAAGGCGGTGCGGGAAAATCATCTGCGTTACCCGTGGGCACGCTATATCTATAACATTTCTCAGAACGTCGTCTTCGGCATACAGGAGGCGGCGCGGGTTCTCTACGGTGAGGAATTTAACCAACCGCCGGATCGTCACCTTACGGTGGCGGAATGAGACCGTCGCCATTTGGGGTGGGAAGGAGAAAAAGCGCATGGTCATCCGTGATGTGCAAGGCTTTCAGGAAAAGTGCTTGGACGTATTGGCCCTCCTGAAGGACCGGCTGGACTACGAAGAATCGGAGGACTACGATTCACAGCATCAAACGCGGGAGCAAATGCAGTGGGTCACGGATCACTTAGCTTCGTCTCAAGGGGCGGAAGCCATCGAGGTAAGCGAGGAATTTATTCGATTTTTACAGGAGTTTTGAACGTCTGGCTGATAGAAAAGGTGTACCGAAAAGGACGAGAAAGGGGCAGTATCATTCATGAAGCGTAAGGCTGTTTATCCGTTTACGGCGATTGTGGGGCAGGAGGAAATGAAGCTTGCCCTGATCCTCAACGTGATTAATCCGTCGTTAGGAGGCGTCCTCATCAAGGGGGAGAAGGGAACGGCGAAATCTACGGCGGTGCGGGCGCTGGCGGCGCTGCTCCCGGCGATGAAGGCGGCGTCAGATTGTCGCTATCACTGCGACCCGGCGAATCCGAATCTTCTCTGCGACGATTGTCGGGAAAAGTTGAGGGCGGCGGGGGAACTGCCTCAAGAAGACATCACCATGCGGGTCATTGAGCTGCCGGTGAGCGCTACGGAGGATCGCGTGGTGGGGACCCTTGACATTGAAGCGGCCATCCAGCAGGGAAAAAAGCGCTTTGAGCCGGGAATCTTGGCTGATGCGAACCGCAATATCCTCTACGTGGACGAGATCAATCTCTTGGAAGATCACATCGTGGACGTTCTTTTAGACTCCGCGGCCATGGGGGTCAATACGGTGGAACGGGAGGGTGTTTCCTACGCCCATCCCGCCCGGTTCGTTTTGGTAGGCACCATGAACCCGGAAGAGGGAGATATTCGGCCTCAGCTGTTGGATCGCTTCGCCTTGTCCGTGACCGTTATCGGTGAGCATGAGGCAAAAGATCGGGTCGAAGTCATCCGGCGGCGGCTGGCCTACGAAAAGGATGCGGACGCTTTCTGCGATACGTACGCGGCGGAGCAGACGAAATTAGCGGCACGGATCACCGCGGCGCAAAGCCGTTTGGATGAGGTGACGGTCAGCGAGGCGATCTTGGGGAAGGTGGCGGATATGTCCATTGCCTTAGGGGTGGACGGCCATCGGGCAGACATCACCGTCATCAAGACAGCCTTGACCCACGCGGCTTTCTTTGAACGGGCGGAAGTGACGGAAGAAGATCTAAAGGCTGCAGCTCACCTGGCGCTTCCCCATCGGATGCGCCGCCGTCCCTTTGAAGACGGCGAGCTGGATTGGACGCAAGTGGAAAAACTATTGGCATAAAGGGGCGAAGGTATGGAGCGGCGGGGCTTTCCTTTTT
>CAJPQU010000183.1 GCA_905372875.1 uncultured Schwartzia sp.
CATCGGGACGGCGCGGGTGGAAAAGACTCGACAGGCGGCGGAAAAGGCGGACATGGCGCTGCTCCTTTTTGCTGGCGAAGAAATGGCGGAGGAGCTGCGCTGGGCGGATTGGTTTAAGGCGCGCCGGGTACCGGTCATTCCCCTCGTGAGCCGGTGCGATGACCGGGACGACGACGGCGCGGCCCTTGCGGCGCAGGTGAAAGCCGCATGCGGCCTCACGCCCATCTGTGTCAGTCTGAGGAACGGACGGGGCGAGGAGGCGGCAGCGGCGGTGCGCGGCGCCATCCTTCGCGCTCTGCCGCCGGATCGCGACGCGGTTCGCCTGACGGGGGAGCTCGCTCGCCCCGGCAATACGGTGCTTTTGGTCATGCCTCAGGATATGGCGGCGCCCAAAGGCCGGCTCATCCTGCCCCAGGTGCAGACGATCCGCGATCTTTTGGACGGTTCCTGCGTCGTTCTCTCCGTCACCGCCGACCGGCTGCCGGCGGCCTTGGCGGCGCTTAAAGCACCGCCGGATCTCATCATCACTGATTCCCAGGTCTTTCCGGAAGTTTGGCGGCAAAAACCGGCTGAGAGCCGGCTGACTTCTTTTTCCGTCCTGTTTGCCCATTACAAAGGCGATATTGATTATTATGTGGCTTCGGCCCACACGCTGGACGCGCTGCCGCGAGATGCCTGCATTCTCATCGCCGAAGCCTGTACCCACGCCCCCGTGGAAGAAGACATCGGGCGCGTCAAGCTGCCCCGGGCGCTGAAAAAGCGCCTGGGGGAAGGCATTCGGGTGGAAATGGTGAGCGGGATGGATTTCCCAGAGGATCTTTCCCCTTACGATCTCATCGTTCACTGCGGCGGCTGCATGTTTAACCGCCGCTATGTCCTGTCCCGCATCGCCGCTGCCCGCGCCCAGGGAAAGCCCATGACGAATTACGGCGTATTGCTGGCGAAATTGGCGGGCATTTTAGACAAGATTGTGTTGCCGGGAAAATATTAAAATTTTTTGCCGGGGAAAAATGTTTCACGTGAAACATTTGTTTGATAAAATTTTTTATCGTGGGATGGGCCGGGAATTTTTGCCGGGCCCTTTGATTTCGACAGGAAAAGGAGCAGGACGATGGATCAGAAAGCGCGATGGGAATTGGAAGGGGAGCTTTTGGAACTCTCCTTAAAGTGCGATATGCTGCGTCGCAAGACGGCGCGCACGGCGGCGGAAGAGGCGACGCTGCAAGAGGCAGAAAAGCGTCGGGCCCTCATCGAGCGGCGGCTGCGGGAAGGCCGTTTGCACGAGGATTGAGGGACGCGTTGCGTATTTTATCATAAACCGCTATAATCTACAGTGGGAAAATTCTACCCCGCAGAGAACGCAGCGTGAGGCGCGTGCCGATGGAGGCGTGCCGCGCGGTTTTCTTCGGGGACGCACTAAAGAAGCACGGATCAAGATTGAGGTGGCAGTATGGGAATGAAGATAGATGCCGTGTCCTCCCAGCCGCAGTCCCGTACCATGACAAATCGGGAGCGGGCGATGAGCGGGCGGATCGCGGGGGCGGATACGTCCTTTTCCGCGGAGCTTAACGATCAGGAACGGAGCCTTACTCGGGAAGAATTGGAGCAGCTGCTGAAAAAGATCGACGAGCAGGGGGCGCGGCTGACGAATACGCCTACCTATGACGAGCTGAAGTCCTACCGTACATTAGTGAAGGATTTCGTAGGGGAGGCCATATCTCGGATGTATTCTCTGCACACGTCGGCGGGCTGGGACCGGCTGGGACGGCAGAAGGTCTACACGACGGTGCGCCGGATCGACGAAGAATTGGAGGCCATGGCGGAGCACATTCGCCTCGGCCAGGCCGATCCTTTGACCATTGTGGCCGGGCAGGACGCCATCCGGGGCATGTTGGTGGATCTTTACAGCTGATGGATACGGCGTGGGGGAATATCTTAGGGCAACGAGAGCCGAAGCGGCGGTTACGCCGGCTGTTAGAGACGGATCGGCTGCCCCATGCCCTGCTCTTTTCCGGCCCTGAGGGCGTAGGAAAGCGGCGGACAGCGGAAGCGCTCGCCGCCGCGCTTCTCTGCTCGTCGCCGGCGGCTGGGCACCCCTGCGATACCTGTGAGAGCTGTCGGGCGTTCAGCCGGGGCATTCATCCGGACTTCTTTTTCGTCGTGCCGGAGGCCGTGGGAAAAGGGGCGCGCAGTATCCGCATCGAGGCGATGCGGGCGCTGGGGTCGGCTCTCGCCCGGCCTCCGGAGCTCGCCCCCCGGCAGGTGGCGCTCATTGATGACGCCCAGCGCATGAATGAGGCGGCGGCCAACAGTTTCTTAAAGACGCTGGAAGAGCCCACCGGCGACGTGGTGTTCCTGTTGGTGACCGGCATGCGGGCGGCGCTTTTGGATACCATCGTTTCCCGCTGCTTAGAGATCCCTTTCGGCCCTCTGGCGCTGCCGGAGCTTTCTGAGGTTCTACGCCGGCACGGGGTCGAGGCGGAGGAGGCCGCGGCTCTCGCGACCCTGGCCGACGGCAGTGCGGGCCGGGCGCTGGCGCTCCATGCTGAGGGCGCGCTCCGGCGGCGGGAAGAGGCCGTTTCCCTTTTAGCGCGCTTGCCCCAGATTCCCCCTCTCTCCCTTTGGGCAGAGGGAAAGAAATGGGGGGCGCTCTCTCGGGAAGAGGCAGGGGAGTGGCTGCGCTCTTTGCGGCTGACGCTGCGGGACGTGTTAGCCTTGTATGGCGGGGCGGCGCCTCTCTACAGCGTCGGGTTGGAAGCGCCGGTAGCGGAGATCGCCGCCCGCTTTTCCGAGGCGCGGGTGTTTTCTATGCTGGCGGACGTCAAAGAGGCGGAACGGCGGCTTTTGAGTTCTAATGTCAATATTCGGCTTCTCGTGGAGGCGCTTCTTCTCTCCTTGGCGGGGCCGGTGGAAGAATAGACGATTTAGGAGGACATCGATGCAGACGGTAGTGGGCGTCCGCTTCAAGCAGGCGGGCAAAATATATTATTTCGGCGCGGAGGAATTTTCTCTCGCGACGGGGGACGAGGTTGTGGTGGAAACCTCTCGGGGCGTGGAATTCGGCCGGGTCGTCCTAGGAC
>CAJPQU010000184.1 GCA_905372875.1 uncultured Schwartzia sp.
CCCCCAGGGGAATGCCGAAGATGCCTTCCGTGGTGTAGAAGAGGTGGCCGACGAGCTGCTGAGGCGTCAGACCGCGGTGGGCCAAAACCCCCGGCATGTAAGGCCCGGCAAAGGCGTAGCCCAAAAAGAGGAGCACTACGATGACCATGGGAAGTCCCACCACCCGGCGGGTGGCTTCAATGACCAGGAGGAGCCCCACGAGGCCTACGACAAAATCAAGTTCCGTCACCGTACCGGAGCGCAGCACCAATTTTTGATATTCTATGAGGATATAGCCCGGCGCGGCGGCCCCTAAAAAAGCGAAGACATAGTCTTCCGCCCGGGTTTTTAATTCTCCGGCGTGGTGTCCTCGGGTGGGATAGAGGAGGAAGACCAGCGCCAAGCCGAAGCCTAAATGGACCGCCCGCTGAAGCTGGGCGTCCAAAACCCCGAAGACGGCGGTGTAGAGCTGGAACACGGAAAAGGCAATGGCCAGCGCTGTGACAAAATGCGCCAAAAAGCCGGTATGCTCCGCGGTGTTCGACTCCTTATCGTATTTTTTCAGGGCCTCCTTCGCCAATTTTTGATGCTTTTCGTCCATCGTAGTTCTCCTGTCTGTGTCTGTCTGTCGCCGGCCTTACAGCCAGCGACGATAATACGGTGCAATGTAAATTTGAATCAATGTACCCGGCGGCGTCAATTCGTATAGCCGGTAGAATTTATCGCCTACGGTGAGGGTGAGGGCCGTGTCCACACCGGGACGCAGCTCCAGCCGGGGGAAGGGGCGGTTCATGTCGTCCATAAGGAAAAATCCGTCCTCGCCGCTGAACGTCCCATCCGCCGCCGAAAAGGGAAGGCCTACCCCGAAGGACTGATAGCGGGTCCGGCGGAGGATAAATCCCTGCCGGGCGTCATCCACGGTGAAAAATTCCTCGACGGGGGTCTTTTGCACCGAGTGGAGGAAGCGGGTGGAAAACTCCAGCCCGGCTTCGGCCGGGACCACCGTTAAGAGACGATCCGGGGCGGCGACAAAAAGACAGGGGCGCGAGAGGAACCAAGCGGCGAAGAGACAGAGGGCCAGTCCCACAGCCGCCCATTCGCGTTTTCCCACCGATCACCGCGCTCCTTCCGAAAAGGAAAGCGGGCGCGCAAGGGTTCGGCGCCCGCTTTCCTTCTGCCTACGAGGATTATTCTTTAAAGAACTTCTCCGCTCCACCGTTCATCTTGATGGACATGCCCTTCATCGCGCCTTCCTTCGTGATCATTTTGCCCACCGAGTGCGCCGCCTGCAGGCGATCCAGTCCGGTGAAGAGAGCCTTGGTCACGTCGTAGCCTAAGGCATCGTCCAATTTATCCGTGGCGACCAGCATGGCCATGACCGATACGGCCGGGACTTCTTCGCTAAAGCCCGCGTAAGTGCCGGCGGGAATGTTCGTCTTGGTATAGAAGGGATACTTGGCGATCAGGGCGTCCGCCTTGTCCGGGGCTACCGGGAGGAGGCGGATGGCATGCTGGGAAGCGATATCCTGAATGGCCGCCGTGGGATACCCCGCCGTGACGAAAGCTACGTCCACATTGCCGTCTTTCAGGGCGCTGGCTGCTTCGCCGAAGGAGAGGTACTGCACTTCAATATCGTTGTAGGTGATTCCGTAGGCTTCCATGATCTGTCGGGCGTTGGCTTCCGTTCCCGAACCCGCCGCGCCGACGGCGACCCGTTTGCCCTTGAAATCCGCCACCGATCGGATGCCGCTCTTTTCCAGCGTCAAAAATTGGCAGGTCTCCGGATAGAGGGCCGCGATGCCTTGCAGATTAGATACCTTTTTATCCTTGAACATTTCTGTGCCGTTGGCCGCATAGTAGGTGATGTCGTTCTGCACGATGGCCAAGTCCACCGAGCCGTCCTTGAGCATGTTGATGTTGGCCACCGAAGCGCCGGTGCTCTGGGCACTGGCGTTCATGCCCGGGATTGATTTGTTGAGAATTTCGGCCATCGCGCCGCCCAGCGGGTAGTAGGTTCCGGCCGTGCCGCCGGTGGCGATGTTCAGGAATTTTTTGCCCCCCGCTTTTTCTCCGCCGCCGCAGCCGGCGAGGAGCGCGGTCATAAAAGCCATCAGCGCGCAGAGGAGCGCCAGCCGGCTCAGATTGCCCATCTTCATACGGAATTCCCCCTTGTCAAAAACGTGATCACTTATATATGAAATTGTAGCATATCTTCTATGCAAAAGTCTACTATTAAATCCATGATCAGGGCTTTTTAATGGAAGGATAAGAAAGGGAGGGGCCTTTTGCGGCGCTCTTATCAGAAGATATTGCGATGGGCGGGGGCGATGCAGCGGGCGTAGGACGCATAGGCGGCGAGGCAGCCGGTGAGCATGAGAAGCGCCATGGGGAGGGCGTTTTCTTCCCCCGCGATGCCCACCAGGGGCGCGGCCAGGCCCCCCGCCACCATGGAAAAGAAGCCCAAAAGGGCCGAGGCGCTGCCGGCCTGCTTTCCCTGGGCTTTCATGGCCAGGGAAAAGCTCACCGCGCCCAGGACGGAGACGAGGGGGATCACCGTGAGCAGCGACAGGATGAGGAGGGGCAGCGGGGCTTTCGTGCAACAGGCGATGAGAAAGAGCAGGCTGCCGACGATGCTCTGGCGGAGCGTCCAAGCGAGAACCTTGTGATCCGGCACCCGGCCCGCCAGCCGGATGGGAAGAACCCCGGCGAGGCTCACCGCGGCGCCGATGCCGCCAAAAATAAAGCCGTAGGCCTGGGGGGAGATGCCGTAAATATTCTGAAAGAGAAAGGGGGAGCCGGCGATGTAGGCGAAAAAGGCGGCGAAGAAGAAAAACTGCACGAAGCATTGTCCGCGAAAATAGGCGTCCTTCATGAGATGGCCGAACTTTTGAAAGCTCTCGGTCATCTTATCAATGCGGGCCGGTTCCGGCAGAGTTTCCGGCGCAAACACGGAGGCGATGGTCAGGAGGACGCCTATCACTGCCAGCAGGATGAAGATGCCCCGCCACGAAGCAAAGAGAAGAATCTCTCCGCCGATCACCGGGGCCAGAATGGGCGCCAGCCCGTTTACCAGCATCAAA
>CAJPQU010000185.1 GCA_905372875.1 uncultured Schwartzia sp.
GTCCCCGCCACGGCCCCGCGCCGCGCCCGCCGCTTGGCTTCGTTATTCGTGGAGGGGATGTCGTCGAAATGGAGGATCTGCCGCCCGATGAGGCGGTTGGAGAGCAGCGGCAGGATTTCCTGCGCCAACAGAATATCCGGCGACTTGACGAGGGTGTATCCGCGTCGGGGATAGCTGACGATCTCATAGCCCGCGTTTTGCAGGGCATGGATATGCTTCCACACCGCCGTCCGCGAGACGCCGATCTTTTTCGCGATCTCTTCCCCCGAAACGCTGCCGTCGCCCACGGCCCGCAGCAATTCGAGTATCTTGATTTCCATGGACTTCCTCCTCTGCCGGCACAACTCAGGCCGAAATAAAAACTTAGGCCGAAAAAATCTGACCCCATCTGACGGATTTCATTTTATCAGCGCTTCCTATCATATCTCATCCGCGCCCCTGGCGCAAGAAAAATCCCGGTCAAACCCGCTGAGCCATAAATATCATACAATATGAAAGAAAAAAGGCGGCCCGGAGCCGCCCTTTCCCGATGCCTCACTTCATCGTCACCAGTTCGTACCGGCGCGTGCCCAGGCCGATCTTTTCCGCGTGGATGAGGGTCTCCTCCCAATTCACATGGGGATTGCTGTCCAAAAAGACATCGTGATGGTGCTGCCAGTCTGGCTGGGTCAAATGATCGCTCAACTGGCTGTTAGAGAGCGGCGTCGCTTTTTGACAGGCATCGGCCGCCGCCTGATCACAGGCCACCGGGTCGAAGGAAGTGAAGATGCCGAGATTCGGCAGGATGGGGGCGTCGTTGTCCCCGTGACAGTCACAGTTCGGTGAAATGTCCATGGCCATGTTGATGTGGAAGGTGGGGCGGTCCTGACAGATCGCCTGGGTATATTCGGCCATCTTTCGATCAAGAACATCGTTGGCATCCCATTGGTCGTTGCTTAGGGCGTCGAAGGGACATGCCCCGATACAGCGGCCGCAGCCTTTACATACTTCCGAGTCGATGACCGCCTTATTATTCTCGTAGTGAATGGCTGAGGAGCCGCATTCCGGTGCGCAGCGTCGGCAGCCCCGGCATTTCTCCGTATCGACGACCACTTTGCCCGAAGAATGCTGCTCCATCTTCCCAGCCCGGCTGCCGCCCCCCATCCCTAAGTTTTTGATCGAGCCGCCAAAACCCGTCATTTCGTGGCCCTTGAAATGCGCCAGGCTGATGACGATATCGGCATCCATCAGGGCGCGGCCGATCTTCGCTGCCTTGACATACTGCCCGTTCTTCACGGGCACCTCCACCTCGTCGGTACCCCGCAGCCCGTCGGCGATGAGGATCTGACAGCCTGTCGTCGTGGGATTAAAGCCATTGAGATTCGCACAGTCCAAATGTTCCAGGGCATGTTTCCGGCTGCCGGGATAGAGGGTATTACAGTCCGTCAAAAAGGGACGGCCGCCCTTCTCTTTGACCAGTTCGGCCACCGCCCGGGCATAGTTGGGGCGCAGATAGGCTAAATTCCCCAATTCTCCGAAGTGCATTTTGATGGCGACGAATTTCCCCTCCATCTCCATCTTGTTGAACCCCGCCAGACGACATAGCTTTTTCAGCTTCTCCGTCAGGGGAACCCCTACCGGGGTACGAAAATCGGTGAAGTATACTTTGGCTTGTTCCATGCTTGTTCCTCCTGTTCCGTTCACGTTTTCCTTAGAGAGCGGGGCACCAATCCCCGGCGGCTTGTCCCCCGCAAAAAAACCGATCTTTTCCCGCTGCGTCTCAGGACACGCCCCTCTTATCCTCCCGGCGCTCCGACAACGCTGCCGCTCCTCGCTGCCGGAATGCACCGACGGCCAGTAGCCCGGCACTGACGATCAGCCCCACAAACAGCGGCTGGACGGGGGGCGACGGAAGGAGAGAAAAGGCGATGGCTGCTGCCGTAGAAATTACTATGGAAAAGAGTCCCCAGCAAGGAGCGACGCGGCCGGGGCAAAAGACCGCCAGCGACAGGGGCAGAAAGATTCCGCCCCCCCGCAGCGCCATGGAAAGGTAATTCCACATAAGAACCTCCGAATGAAGATGGCGAATGGCGATGAAAGACGCCAGCCCCATGACGGCCAGCACCACTCCCCGGGAAAGGCGCAGCATCGCCCACGGGTTACGAATATCCAGCCGGGGCGCTAAGATATCATGGGTCAGCATGGTGCCGATCCCCAGCGACAGGCCGCCGATGGAGCCGACGAGAGAGAGAAGGATGCCGCCAAGGGCCACGCCTCCCAGCCAATCCGGCAGATGCTCAGCAAAGAAGGTGGGCAGCACCAAAAGCGGCATGGTATCCGGCTGGTAAAGGCGCATGTAAAGCCCCACCGCCACCGAGGGCAGTCCCACGGGAATGACGATGAGGGCGGCAGTGAAAGCCCCCGCCGCCGCCGCGGCCGGGGAAGAGGCGGAAAAGACGGCCTGTATATACGTCTGGGTACAGAGAACGCCGACGATGAGGGCGAAGAGATTCGCCAGCGCCGCCGATACCCCAGCGCCGAAAAGACTTTGCCAGGGAAACGGGGGAAATACCTCTCCAAACGCCGCCCCCGAAGGAAGCGCCCCGTAGGCGGCGACCCCCGCCCAAAGAAGGCTCATCCAGATGATCCCCATCTTCAAGAGGCCGCCCACCCCGGCGCTCTTCATCCCCCCGAAAAAAGTGTAGAGGATGGTCAAGAGGAGCAAAACTCCCGCCGCCGGCCAAGGTTCGATCCCAAGCACCGCCGACAGGATCCCGATCCCCGGCAGGCAGCTGGCCACGGCGCTCAGGAGGATGCCCGCTGAAGCCACGATACTGGCCACCGTCCCGGCTCTTTTCCCATACTGTGCCGCCAAGACCTCGGGAATGGTGGTCAGCCCGGCGTTACGAAGGGGCCTCGCGTAGAAGAACCCCATGAGGAGAAACGCAATCCCCGACCCTAAGGTGAACCACCACGCGGAAACCCCCACCGAGTAGGCAAGCTGCGCCGTCCCCACCGTCGCCCCGCCGCCCACCAC
>CAJPQU010000186.1 GCA_905372875.1 uncultured Schwartzia sp.
AATGACGCCCAGCGGTATGATTTCCAAATCGACCACCTTCTCATTAGCATAGAATGATTATCATATGCAAATTATAATAATCGACAAAGGCTTTGTCAATTATTCTGAATAAAAAATTGAGATTCTTACGAAAATAACCTGAAAAAGCTATATTTTAAAGAAAAGAATGGTTTGACAAGGGGGCGTGCGTGTGATATCATACGGGAAGTTAAGCGCTTTATGCGCTTTCCCCAACCGCTCGACGAGGTTCCTGAAATCGGCGTGAGCCGTGCCGTAGTCGGCGAGTAAACGTATGGGAGGTGTAATATCATATGTATGCAATCATCAAGACCGGCGGCAAGCAGTACAAGGTGGCCGAGGGAGACACGATCTACGTGGAGAAGCTGGACGTGGCTGAGGGAGATTCGGTGACCTTCGCGGCGGTTCTCACCCTGGTCAATGGCGATGAAGTTACGGTGGGCAAGCCCTTTGTCGAAGGGGCAAAGGTCACGGGCAAGGTGGACGCGCAGGGTAAGGCAAAGAAGATTCTCGTCTTCAAGTACAAAGCGAAGTCTAACTATCGCCGCCGTCAGGGCCATCGTCAACCTTATACGAAAGTCGTGATTGATAAGATCGAGGCGTAAACGCCGATGATCCACATAGACGTTTTTCGTTTAGCAGAGGGGAAAATATCCGGCCTGCGCGTCCACGGTCATAGTGACACGGCGGAACGCGGGCAGGATATCGTTTGCGCGGGCATATCGGCCTTGGCGCAGACCGCTCTTTTGGGGATAGGCGAGCATTTGCATCGGCCGCTTGACTATGATGTCAGGCCGAGCGGTGACTTGCGGATGAAGCTCAAGAGCGAGCCCGATGACCTCACACAGGCAATATTGGAGACGGCATGCTTAGGGTTCGCCGCCATTCAAAGGGCGAACCCCAATGCCGTCCGGATGAAAGATTTACGGGGGTGAAACAGCATGATGTTCAATTTCGATTTACAGCTCTTCGCACATAAAAAAGGCGTCAGCAGCACGCGCAATGGCCGTGACAGCGCCGCACAGCGTCTCGGCGTAAAGGCGCAGGCCAATACGGTGGTGACGGCGGGGAGTATTTTAGTTCGTCAGCGTGGGACGCATTTCCATCCGGGACACAATGTGGGCATCGGTAAGGATGATACGCTGTTTGCGAAAGTGGCGGGCAAGGTCGCGTTCGAACGTCGGGGCCGTTATCGGCGTCAAGTCAGCGTGTACGCGGTGGAAGAAGCACAAGCATAAGCTATGGTAAGGCATGTACCTGCGTCTTCGGGCGCAGGTATTCTTTATTTTGGGGTATTTGGGGGTTTTTATGCAGTTTATTGATCGAACGACCATCACGGTGAAGGCAGGGGCCGGAGGCAACGGCAAATCGGCTTTTCGCCGGGAAAAATTTGTTCCCAAGGGCGGCCCATCCGGCGGCGACGGAGGCCGGGGGGCGGATATCGTTTTCGTGGTGGATCCCAATATGAATACGCTGCTCTCTTTTCGTTATCATCGTCAGTTTTACGGAGAAAACGGAGAAAACGGCGATATCAAGAACCAGTACGGCCACAATGCGCCTCCTTGCCTCGTTAAGGTACCGCCGGGTACCATCGTAAAGGATGAGGAGACCGGTGAGATGTTGGCCGACCTCACTGAGGCGGAGCAGCGGGTCGTCATTGCCAAGGGCGGACGGGGCGGACGGGGAAATGCGAAGTTCTCCTCCAGCAAGAACCGCGCCCCCACGTTTGCCGAACTGGGGGAACCGGGGGAAAGCCGCCGCCTTTTATTGGAACTGAAGCTTTTGGCAGATGTGGGGTTGGTAGGCTATCCCAGTGTGGGAAAATCCAGTCTCATCGCCTGCGTCTCGGCGGCGCGTCCTGAGATCGCCGAGTATCACTTCACGACACTGACGCCGGTTTTGGGAGTCGTGCGGGTAGATGACGAGAGGAGCTTCGTCATGGCCGATATCCCCGGTCTCATCGAAGGGGCGGCGGACGGCGCGGGACTGGGACATGATTTCCTGCGCCATGTGGAGCGGACGAAGGTGATCCTTCATGTGGTGGATGCTTCCGGTGTAGAAGGGCGGGATCCGGTGGAGGATTACCACCGGATCAACGCGGAACTTACGAAGTACAGCGCGAAGATCGCCCGCCGCCCGCAGCTTTTGGTGGCGAATAAAATGGATCTGCCGGAAGCGGCGGGAAATTATTCCCGATTGGAGAAATTGGCGGCGGCAGAAAACATCCCCATTTTTCCGATATCAGCGGCGACGCGGAAGGGTCTCGATGACCTCGTTGCCAAAGTGGCAGAGATGCTGGAGGCTTATGTCGAGGAGCCGGAAGAGACGGGCGGCGTCAAGGTTTATGACGCTGATAAGGAAGAGGATCCAGAGCGGGTGACCATCAGCCGGAATGATCGGGGGGATTTCGTGGTCAGCGGCAAGGCGTTGGAAAAGTTAGTCGCTATGACGAATTTCGGCAACGATGAGGCGCTGCGTCGCTTCCAGTATATCTGGCGCATGAAGGGGATCGACAGCCGGCTCAAAAAGCGCGGGATCAAAGAGGGCGATACGGTGCATATCGGGGCCATGGAGTTTGAGTTCCGGGAATGATCCGGAAGAGAAGGAGAAAATTTTGATACGCCACACATTGACGGATAAACAAAAGCGATTCCTCCGCTCGGAAGGCGCTAAGCGAGAGCCGGTGGTTAACATCGGCAAGGAAGGGGTGACGGCAGCGCTGGTGCAGTCGGCGCAGGCCGTGATCAAAAAGCAGGAACTCATCAAGGTGCGGGTGCAGCACAATGCGCCGGAAGAACCGTACCCTCTCATTGAAATGCTGACGGAGCGGGTAGACGCGGATTTGGTTCAGACCATCGGCCGCAACGCTCTTCTTTGGAAGCGGAATTTCGAAAAACCGAAAATTGAGCTGCCGTAAGGGACGAAGGAAAGAAGAGGAAGCGTTATGAATAGAGCGGAACTGAAAGAGGCTAAACGCATCGTGGTGAAGG
>CAJPQU010000187.1 GCA_905372875.1 uncultured Schwartzia sp.
GAGCCGAAGGTCCACTCCACCACCGCCGCCAATTTATGCTCCCGGGCGAAAAATTCCAGCGTGGCCGTCAGGGCGCTGAAAAAATAATTCAATCCAATGCCGACCAGCACGATCGTCATGGGCTGTAAATTGATCTGCCGGGCGATGGTGTAGACGATGAGACCGCAGGTGAGCGCGGAGAGAAACGCGCCGAGGATCATGACGCCTTCGCCGCTGTAGAGGAGACCGCCGCCGAAGAGAATCGCCAGGGATGCGCCGAAAACGGCAGCGGCGGAAATGCCCAGGGTAAAGGGGCTGACCAAAACGTTTCGGGTGACGGACTGCATGACCGCCCCCGCGACGGCCAGTCCTGCGCCGGCGAGGACGGCGAGGGCGATCCGCGGCAGGCGCAGGAGGAGCAGCACCTTGTAGAGGGTGGGGTCGGCGCTTTCTTCCAAGGGGCCGGAGAAATAGGCCCAAAGGGCGTCGCCTAAAAGACGAAGGGACGTCTGGGCCATGCCGAGGGTGGTAAAGACGTAGGCCGACGCGATGAGAAGCGCGGCGGCGGCAAAAATGAGCAGCCGTTTCCGCCGGGTCTGCCGGCGATACTGGGCTTCCATGGAGAGGGGGCGCTTTTCCCCCTCACGGCTATTTTCGGTCAAAAAAATTCCTCCTTTGCCCGCGGCTGCGGGCGGGATGTGAGGCGGTATGGCCGGGAAAGGGGCGCTCCCTCAGGACGCGGAGGCGGCCGCGGCTTCTTTCAGCGGAAAGGCGGGGCGGGTATGCCCGGCGATGTAGGGGCGTTGTTGATATTTTTCCGTCCAGGTCTTAAAGATTTCTTCGGGGTAAAGATCCGGCAGTTCCTCGGGATAAAGAAATTTCGCGATGTACATGGTCCCTACCAATTTCGACGCGCCGCCGTGGACATAGTGGGAGAGGAGCAGGAGATTGCCCTTTTCCACCGCTTCCGTATGCGCCCAGCCGGGGCGCGAGACGATGCCGTCGTAGATTTTCTGCATGTCGTCTGCTGTGGGGGGAATATAGGAAGAAAAGACGTCGGTGTCAGAAACCTTAACGATGTACGCCGGATTTTTGAGGGCCACGGCTTCCGGATCAATGCGGACGTTCGGCGCGCCGGAAAAAATATTGTCGGCGTGGGCGTATTCCACCATCTTGTAAAAATAATCGCCGGGGATCGTCGTCGTGCCTGCCGTGCGGTATTCAAAGTAGACGGTCTTTTTCGGCACGTCCTTGAGCTGCCGGTCAATGTAGGCCAATTGAGAGGTGAAGTAGCCGCTCAGCTCCTGTGCCGCCTCTTCCCGCCCGAATATTTTGCCTAAGAGGGCGACGTTTTGAGCAAACTGATCCGTATAGTAGGCGTCCACGACCACGACGGGGATGCCGAAATCCTTGAGTTTTTCCGCCGTTGTCGACCAGGTGCTGTTGCTGGTGGTAATGAAGACGTCGGGGTGAAGATCGATGACTTTTTCGTAATTGACCTCGCCTTTGCCCTTTCCGATGAGCATGTCTTCGGTGAAGCGGTGGTTAAAGCCTTCCTGATCCTGGTAAATGTAATAATCTACCCCCGCCACGTTCTCGATGGCGCCGATGGCGGTGATGAGCTCGGCGTTGTAGGCGTTTTCCACGATGGCCCGCCGGGCTGGGCCTTTTAGCTGGATTTCCCGGCCCAAGCTGTCGGTGACGGTTAAAGGGGCGCTGTGCTCCACCGGCGTCTTGCCGCTTTCCCCGCACCCCGCGAAAAAGGCGGCGGCGAAGGCGGCGAAGAGCAGGAGCGTCAAGGGGGAAAAGCGGTTTTTGATACGGTGGATCATGATAAACCTCCTCAATGGCATTTATTCGCGTTTGACGGGGGATTTTTCCCGTGCGGTACGGTGTTTTTCGGTCATGTGCGGGACGCGGTGCTCTCGGCATAGCCGGGCAGGATTTCCCCATGCACGACAAAAGACGGCTCCGCTGGCCATTTCTGTCAGGGATAGCCGCCTTTTGTGTCGTCCCGCGATGTTAGGGAAGCACTGATCAAATAGCCCCTCAGATTGGCACAGATCTTCCCGCCTATCAAGGCGACAAACCGCCGCAGAGAGCGCTATGCGGAGGATTTGCCGACGCAGAAAAGGGGGAAGATGTGCCAAGATGGCGGTGCTTCCTTAGAGGTCCATGGTCATGGACAGAGCGAAGGTGCGGGGATTGCCTAAGATCCCGTAGCTGTAAGTAGCTCTCGGCAGCCAGTAGCTGCGGTTGAAGACATTGAATACCGTGGCCGTGAAGGTCACCGGCACTTTGTCGATCTTCGTCCGATAGCGGGCGCCCAAATCGAAGACGGTAGAGGAGGGGACGGTCAGGGTATTTTTTGCCGTCGTATAGATGGGGGCGTCGCCGGTGTGGACGACCCGCAGGAAGATGGCGCTGTCTTTATCCGGCGCGTACTGCAGTGTGGAAACGAAGCTGAAGTTCGGCGTTCCTTCCACTGTCTTGCCGTTGTAGAACGCGTTGGTGCGCTTGGTGTATTCCGAGTCAAGGCAGAGGAAGCCGCCGAAGATGGACCATTTCGGACAAAATTCGCCGCCCATGCTGAATTCCAGCCCTTTATACGAAAGCTCGCCATCCATGGTGCGCAGGGTGCCGCCCCCCACCACCTTGTCAAACGTATCGGCCTTCGTCATGTCGAAGTAGGAGAGCGCCGCCAAAAAGTTTCCGTTCGTATACTTGAGGCCGATTTCGTTGGACTTTGTTTTTCCCGGCTGGAGGATAGCGCCCGCGTTTAGGTAGCTGCTTCCCACTACGCTTCCTTCGTGGAAGCTCTCGCTGTGATTGGCAAAGAGGGAAAGCTCCCGGGTGGGGCGGTAAACAAAACCGAAGATCGGCGCAGTGGCGCTGGTTTTCGTGGCATTGCCGGACGCCGGGATGGCCTTGGAGATGTGATGGTGGAGACCGAGGGTGACGATGGCCTTGCCAACGGTAGATTCATTGAGGAGGGAGTAGCCGTAGTATT
>CAJPQU010000188.1 GCA_905372875.1 uncultured Schwartzia sp.
TCCCTAATTCCAGCATATCCCCCAACACCGCCACCCGACGGCCGGGCGCGGTTTCGGAGAGCGTCGTCAGCGCAGCCGCCATCGAGGCGGGGCTGGCGTTATAAGCATCATTGATAATGATATAGCCGTTTTTTTCATAACATTCGAATCTCTGCCCCGTTAAACGCGGCTGGGCCAGACCCTCCCGCATAGCGGCAGGCGATAGTCCCAGAGTCCAACCGACGGCGAGGGCTGCCAGCGCGTTGTAAACGTTATGACGTCCCAACAAGGGAAGCGTAAAGGCCTCTGTTTCGCGGCCGTCAAAAGAGACCGAAAAACGAGAAGCACTCCCCTCCGCGACGATTTCCAGCCCCCGCACCGTGGCTGCTTCCTCGATGCCGAAGGTTACCACCCGAACACCCGGGCGGCATTTTCCCGCCATCGCCGCCACGCGGGGATCGTCAGCGTTCAAAATCACCGTGCCGCCAGGGGAGATCGCTTCCGCCAATTCGCTTTTCGCGCGGGCGATATTCTCCATAGAGCCCAAAAGTTCTATGTGCGTCTCCCCCACGTTCGTCACCACGCCGACGGAGGGTGCGGCCAAGGGCGCCAGCGCGGCGATCTGCCCCAGCCCGCGCATCCCGATCTCCACCACCGCCGCCCGGTGTTCTGATGTCAGTTGCAGCAGTGTCAGGGGCAGCCCCACCTCGTTGTTGAAATTGGCCTCTGTCTTGAGCACTGGCCACGCCGTCCCCAAAACCGACGCTGTCAGATCCTTCGTAGTGGTCTTGCCGTTGGAACCGGTAACGGCCACCACCGGCAAGCGAAATTTCATCCGCCAAGCGTGGGCTAACGCCTGATAAGCAGTCAGTGAATCGCAAACGCGCAGGATAGGCACCGAAAGCCTGGCAAATTTTTCCGCCGCCGCACTTTGGCTCACCAAAATTCCCGCGGCGCCCTTGGCCACTGCCTCGGCGGCAAAATCTTCGCCGTTAAACCGCTCGCCGCGAAGCGCCACAAAGAGCGCCTGGGGAAGGATGCGCCGCGTATCGGTCACGACGTCAGTGAACCGCACCGGCGCAGCATTTTCCACCGCCGCGTCCGTCGCACGAATCACCTCATCCAGCGTAAAATCCGCCATTAAGCTATTCCTCCCAAGGCTTCCCGGGCGACCTCCCGATCATCGAAATGGATGGTTTCATTCTTTAGAATCTGGTAATCCTCATGGCCCTTCCCGGCAATGACCACCGTATCCCCCGGCTGGGCCATGGCGATGGCCACAAAGATGGCCTGCCGCCGGTCGGGGATGGCTTCCACAGCCTTGACGCCGATTTTTTCCCGTACCCCGGTCATCACCTCGCCTACGATCGCCGCCGGATCTTCACTCCGCGGATTGTCCGAAGTGACAATGACCGCATCCGACATCTCAGCCGCTATGCGCCCCATGATGGGACGTTTCGTCTTATCCCGGTCGCCGCCGCAGCCGAAGACAGTAATAATATGGTGCGGTGTGATCTGCCGCGCCGTTTTGAGGATATTTTCCAATCCGTCTGGCGTGTGCGCGTAATCTACCACCACGGCAAAGGGCTGCCCGCAGTCCACCAATTCAAAACGTCCCGGCACGCCGGGAAATTCCGTCAGCGCCTTTTCGATGGCCGTCAGAGGCATATTTTCCGCCAGCGCCGCCCCCACTGCCCCCAGCACGTTATAGACATTAAAGAGGCCGGTGATTTTAAGGCGCAGCTTCAGCCGTCCGAAGCCTCCCTGTACCGCAAAATCTGCCCCACTGGCGTGTACCCGTACTTCCACAGCCCGAAGATCGGCTTCTCCCGCCTGTACGGCGTAGGTGATGTGATCCGCCATGGCGCATTGCAGCATGAAAGCACCTGCCGGATCATCTACGTTCACCACCGCCGTCTTTCCCGGCTTTTCTCCTACCGCCAGGGATTGGAAAAGTTTGCCTTTCGCGGCACGATAATTTTCCATGGTTCCGTGATAATCCAAATGATCCTGCGTCAGGTTCGTAAACACCGCGGTATCAAATTCGCAGCCCGCCACCCGATTCTGATCCAGCGCATGGGAAGATACTTCCATCACCGCGTATTCCATTCCCTCAGCCACCATGCGCGCCAAAAGGCGCTGAAGATCCACCACGTTCGGTGTGGTATTATGCACGGGAATCTTCTCCTCTTCGATCAGGTTCTGAATGGTGCCGATAAGCCCCGTCTTCTTGCCCGCCTGGCGCAGGATGGCGCGAATGAGATAACTGGTGGTTGTCTTGCCGTTGGTCCCGGTGATGCCGATCAGGCGCAGGGCATGACCCGGATAGTCCCAAAAAGCCGGAACGATAATGGACAGCGCTGTCTTCATACAGGGGACCCGCAAAACCGCCATCCCCGGCGGCACCGTCGTCTCGGTTTCCGTCAGAACAGCTGCCGCCCCCTTCGCCGCTGCCGCGGAGATAAAGGTATGTCCGTCGACATGAACCCCAGCCAGCGCCACAAACATTGCGCCCCGGCTCACCTGTCGGGAATCCTGTACGATATCAGTAATCACCGTCTGGGGATCGCCGGCGATCTCTGCTCCCTCCACCAGCGCCGCTAAATCCTTCAGTCTCTTTCTCATCCCTTAGCCCCCTGTCCCGCCGCAACGGGCCGCATTACTTAAATTGGAAAAGTTCTTCCCCGGATCGTCTCCTGGACGCCGCTTTTCTTCTTTCTTTCCCGCAGAATGCCGCCGTCTCTTTGCGGGATCAAAAACCCCGTTCAAAAGCGCAAAAGGGTGTTGCCGCGGCAACACCCTTTTGCTTACTGCTTTCCGGCGGCGAAGTAAACATCCTTGGGCACGATCATACCGAGGTCATTCGTCGCTATATCCCGAATCCGCTGCGGCGCTTTGAGATGGGCGATATCGAGTTCCAACTGCTGATTTTCCCGTTCCAGTTGGGCCGCCGCCCGCTGCATCTGCAC
>CAJPQU010000189.1 GCA_905372875.1 uncultured Schwartzia sp.
TTCCAGCGCCATGATCTTCCCGACGCGGCGGGCGTGACGGCCGCCCTCAAAGGACGCAGACAGCCAGGCGCGTAGGATCTCGCCTGCGGGGCCGAAGCCCAACACCCGGCCCCCTAAGGCCAAGACGTTGGCGTCGTTATGCTGCCGCGCCATCTTCGCCGAGTACACATCACTGCAAAGGGCCGCCCGAATGCCGGGGATTTTATTCGCCGCGATAGAGATCCCGATCCCTGTGCCGCAGAGAAGAATCCCCTGCTCCGCCCGGCCCCCCGTAATCTCGGCGCAGACCTTCACCGCAATATCGGGATAATCCACCGACTCCGGCGTGTACACCCCCATGTCCGCCGTCTCAATCTCCGGGTACGCTGCCAGCACCCGCTTGACTTCCTCTTTCAGTTCCAACGCCCCATGGTCACAGCCAATCGCAATTCTCATCCCGCCAACCGCCGCCTTTCGCCACACAGCACTGCCCGTGCCTGTGTCAAGGAAGTATTCAGCCCGTCATCCCGGCGCATCCTTTTCGTCCTGCCGGGAGAGCATATCCTCCACAGAGAAGCGCTCTGCCTCCGGTTTGTTTTCTTGCCGAACAACGTTCTGCCTCCATCGGACGGACTTCATTTTATCACTGCTTCCTCAGTATTTACATTATATCACAGAACCCTGTTCTGTCCCAGAGGGTGCGGGGAAAATCATGGCTTCGCGTCACTTTCTGTGCTACAATCGAAGGGAGGTGATCACGATGAAAAATGCTTCGAAACCCAAAGTTTGCGTGGCCGGAGTGGGGGCGATCGGCGGGCTGTTGGTGGCCCTCATCGGACGTTCCCGCCGCGCGGCGCTCTCCGTCATCGCCCGCGGGGCACGGCAGGAAGCGATCCGCCAAAAAGGCGTCGTCTTAGACAGCGACCTCTTCGGGCATATCGTCGCTCGCCCCGAGGCCGCAGTGGAAGACGGCTCGGCCCTCGGCGTGCAGGATTACGTCCTGATCTGCGTCAAAAATTATTCCCTTGACGCCATCGCGGAGCAGATCGCCCCCTGCATCGGGGATGATACCGTCCTCTTGCCGGTGATGAACGGCATCGAAGCGGGAGATCGCCTGCGCCGCCGGTTCCCCCACGCCGTCGTAGGGGACAGCGTCATCTACACCATCACCGCCGCGGAGACGGATTTCTCCGCCCGGCAGGAGGGCGCTTACACCTACATGACCATCGGCAGCAAAAGCCCTAACGAGAAGGAACGGGACAGAGTGAAAGCCCTCGCGGCTCTCCTTCGCGACACGGGGCTTGACTGCCGCTGGACCGAGGACATCGAAAGCGCCATCTGGCAAAAATACATCTTGAACTGCGCCTTTAATTCCGTCACGGCCCGCTATCAGACGGATTTAGGGGGCATTCGCGCCGACGCCGCCAAGGCCTCTGATCTCAAAGCGCTCTTAGCGGAGGCCTTCGCCGTAGGCGAAGCCATCGGGGCAGCGCTCCCGAAAGATTTAGTGGAAAAGCGCTACCGCGCCATGATGGAAAAACAAGCCCCCACCGCCACCAGCTCCATGAAGCGGGACATCGCCGCCCATCGCCCTACGGAATTAGACGCCTTCTTAGGGGCACTTCTCAAAAAGGCCAAAGAGGCGAACATTGCCGCCCCCATGAGCCGCCGTTATTACGACGAGCTGAAGGCTATGACAGAGCCCAATTAGGCGGCGCAGCCCCGCCATCTTTCGGCACGGTTCAGCCCCTTCGCCTCGTGCCTTCTACTGTTCTTCGCCTCCCGGACGGCAGACGGCTGTGCCTCCGCTGCGGGTCAGCGCAGCAGATTGCGTCCAACAGCGAATAGGATAAAAAACGCCAAGAGAAGGCCGCTCAGCCAACGGGGCCATTCTCTGCCGCGCCCAGTGCGGATGTACGCGTATTCATCCGCCGCGATGAGCGCTAACAGCAGGGGGCCAGCGAGGCAAAGGGCGGGATTGGCCGCCCACGCGCCAGAAAAATCCCCGCGCCCTAATGACAAAAAGAGCTGCGTTACACCGCAGCCCGGGCATAAAAATCCCGTCGCCGCGCGGATGGGGCAGGGGATCGACCACCCCGTCCCGGTGATGATAGCGAAATAGAGCAGCCCCGCCCCAACGAGCAGCGCGTATTTTTTCGCCACAGCTCGCCCTCGAGCCCACCGCGCCGCCGGCGTTTTTTCCATCCCTCTCCCCCCATCTCTGTGCAGCGCACTTAGCTGTATCCCTTGCGCCCGCCCTTTTCGCTATCATATTACCACAAAAACCCTCACAGGAGGCTCGCCATGAATGAAATTTTTTCAGCCCCGCTGCCGGAGCGGCCTTTATTAGGCCTCTTGACCACTGGGGGCACCATCGCCGGCGCGGGGGACACCCCGGCGCAAACCATAGACTATCAAGCCGGGGTTTGGGACGCGACGAATCTCTTAGCCGCCGTTCCCGGCCTTACGGCGATGGCCCGCTTTCGCAGCGAAGCCGTAGCCGCCATCGACAGCAAGGATATCACCGAAGCGCTCTGGCGAAAGCTCGCCGCCCGCGCCCAAAGCCTACTGGATGATCCGGCGGTCACCGGCGTCCTCATCACCCACGGGACAGACACCCTGGAAGAAACCGCTTACTTCCTCTCCCTTACCCTCACCGGAGAAAAACCCGTCATTCTCACCGGCGCCATGCGGCCGGCCACTGCCCTCAGCGCCGACGGCCCGGCCAATCTCTGGAACGCAGCCCGTCTCGCCCTGTCGCCAAAAGCGCGGGGGCGCGGCGTCTTAGTAACCATGAACGACGAAATCTTCACCGCCGCCACAGTAACGAAACGCGCTTCTTACCGCCGAAACGCCTTTACCTCCGAAAGAGGCGGCCCAGCAGGGTTCATCGCCGGCGAAACC
>CAJPQU010000190.1 GCA_905372875.1 uncultured Schwartzia sp.
TCTTGGTTTCCTGTAGTAGGATAAATGCCATCTCACCACTAAAAAGGAATCCCCATTTCCCTATTTCGGGAAAAAATAAAGCTTCGTCCCCTATAGGGACGAAGCTCTTTTCTCCGCGGTTCCACCCTGTTTGCCGCCGAAACGGCCCACTCTTGTCCTTAACGGCTGACACCGGCCACCTTCCGCACACGCGTAGCGGCAACTCCGAAGCGGTAATCTCAAGGCCTTCTTCCGGACGCTTGCAGCCCATGGCATCCGTCTCTATCGAAGAAGTTTCCCGAAATCATGTCTCCCTCATCGCTTTATGGATTTATTATAGGCGCCTCCGCCTCCGCTGTCAAGGAGAGTACAGAATCGCAGTATGATAACATCTCCCATTTTCTCACAGGTCAAACTGCGCCGACACCATAAACGTCCGCGGTTCTCCTAAATCATCAATCGTAAAATAATTTTTATCAAACACATTATAACACATAGCGCTCAGTGTCACCGGAACCGCATTGATTGTCGTCTTATGCCGAATCCCCAGATCAAAGATGGTAAAACTCGGACTCGTTACGCCTCTATCATTGACTAACTGACTGTCAGTAAACCTTAGCCGCCCGATAAGAGCCGTATCCGGTTCCAGCAAATACTCCGCCGCCAGAACCGCATTCCATTTCGGCGTACCGATGACTCGCCAGCCGTCCGTGGCATGCTTGACCGTATTGACCCGTTCATCGTGTATATAAGTGATACCGCCTATATGATTCCCCTTATTATTTTTATAATAACAAACTAATATGAGGCGAGTCAACAAACAACTATCAATTTTATTCATTCTATTTTTATCTATTAGGCAACGCATAAAAAATTGCTGCAAAGCCTGATGAGGTTTGCAGCTGCGTTTTAATTTCTATGCAGTTTTATTGTTCTTCGCAGAAACTATCTCTTTTGCTTACGCAGCCGGCTTCGATGGAAAGAATTCGGCATGGATAGCATTGACGGCAGTCTTGATCTTATCGGCCTTGATGAGACAAGAAACACTGATCTCCGAGGTACTGATGACATCAATGTTGACACCGGCTTCGGCCAACGCCCCGAACATGCGAGAGGCGATCCCGGGACTTCCCAGCATCCCCGCCCCGACAATAGAGACTTTAGCCACGTCCTCCTCTATCAAGACGGCAATGGCATTTAAATCATTTGCTACTTGATCCACGATGGGCTTGGCCACGACAAGATCGTCACTGGCAATGGTAAAGACCATATCCGTGACATTTTTTTCGATGTTGCGAATACTCTGGACGATCATATCCACGTCGACATGCGCCTGCGCCAACGCCGAGAAAATCGAGTGGGCGATACCGGGATGATTTGGAACACCCAGCACGGCAATCTTTGCCACCTTATCGTCATGCGCCACGCCGCGGATCACAAATTCTTTTTCTTCCATCGTATACGCCTCCCTGATCATCGTTCCCGATTGAGTGGTGAATGTCGAACGGACGTGGATGGGAATGTGGAACCTCTTCCCCATCTCCACGGAACGAAGCTGCATGACTCCGGCTCCCAAGCGAGCCATTTCCAGCATTTCATCATAAGTGATTTCCTGCATCCGCCGAGCGTCCGGTGCCACTCGGGGATCCGCCGAATAGATGCCGTCCACGTCGGTGAAGATCTCACAACTATCTGCTTTCAAGGCACCGGCCAACGCTACCGCCGAGGTATCAGAGCCGCCTCTCCCTAAGGTAACGGGATCCCCCAACGCATCGGCCCCCTGAAAGCCAGCTACCACAACGATATTCCCCTTCTCCAATTCCTCTAAGACCCGCTGGGGCTCAATGTCAAGAATTTTTCCCTTCGTATGCACCGAGTTCGTCTTCATGCCGGCCAAAGCCCCAGTCAGAGAAATCGCTGGATGCCCCAAGGTGCGGAAGGCCATGGTAAGAAGTGCGATAGATACCTGCTCTCCGGTGGAGAGCAACATATCCATCTCCCGAGGATATTGATAAGGTGCAGGGGTCAGCTCCTTAGCCAAAGCGATCAATTCATCAGTGGTATCCCCCATGGCGGAAACGACCATGACAATTTGATCCTCCGGCTGTTTCTCCGCCAATATTCGCTTCGCTACCTGCAAAATCTTCTTGGTACTGCCTACCGAGCTTCCGCCAAATTTTTTCACAATCCGTCCCATGTCCATATCCCCCTGTACTTCCTTGTCCATCAGGCCGTTCTTTTTTCCCTGAAAGACACCGGTTGGCCATTTATCATTTTTATGGAATGAGCCATATTATACAATAAATCAAAGGCGCCTGTCCACCGGAAGTTGCGATTCTTGTCTGTCTATATAACTCCACGGAATAAATCGAAATTCCGGCAATACCATCGTCCTTGTCAGTTTCTCCCGTCTTTGTCTGTCGCGAATGAATTTCCATTCGGGCCGCATCTCCTAAAACGTCATCCATAACAATTACCTTTTTTCTTTTTCTTCCAGCGAGGCTAAAAAGCGTCGATCATTTTCAGAAAGTACCGCTTTGTTCAAAAGATCAGGCCGCATTTCCTTCGTTCGCCGCAGGGATTCCTGCCGCCGCCAAAGTGCGATCCGGACATGATCCCCAGAAAGGAGTACGTCGGGGGCAACTAATCCTGCGTAGTCACGAGGGCGCGTATATTGAGGATAGCCTAAAAGGCCGTCATAAAAGGAGTCTGTGGGCGCAGATTCCTCTGAGCCTAAGACACCGGGGAGCATGCGCGATACAGTATCGATGATGACCATAGCCGGGAGCTCCCCCCCGGTAAGAACATAGT
>CAJPQU010000191.1 GCA_905372875.1 uncultured Schwartzia sp.
GAAAGTCTTATCAACCAATGAACTGCCAATCGATTCCCCAACCAGCGCTTTTTTACTGCCACATCTGGAAAAGTGTTTTGGAAAACAATCGGCTAAACGCGGTCGTTTCTATCAAAACAGTGCTTTTCAATCCCTCTTGCAGGACTATATGATTGGAATGATCGATTTCATCGCCTTTTCCACTCAGATTGCTTCCGATTGGTATGACCTATTAACGCAGGCGCAGGATATACCGTCCTCAGCGCTCTTCGTCTGTGATCTGACCGTCGAGGACGGCCGCCAGATCGCTCTCTTGCGCACAGCGAACCACACGGGGTTCATTCATCAGACAAAAGCATCAGATGATGGAGGTATATTGACGACTATTCAGAATGAGACAGCGCTGTTGCCGTCTCCCGGGCAGAGTATTGACGAATTTGCGTTTATTGACACGGTATCTCATGATATTCTCCTGTCGGCGAAACGCTATACCATAGACGGCAACGCTTTATTGGCACTGCCGGAAGCACTCTTAGAATGTGATCCGTCGCCTTCACCGCAAGAGGCGCTGCAGGCCATTCAGAAAACGGCCGAAAAAGTGGCGAAATCTTTCGGGAGCGATCCTGTAAAAACAGCGGCTCTGGTGAAAACAGCCCTCGCGGAAGAGCTTCACGCCAAGGAATCCTTAGAGCCTATGACAGTGGGGCAGGCGATCTTTGCCCGCCAACCCGCCATGCAGGCGGCCATGGAAAAAGAATTATGCGAGGGCGGGTGGGGAAACGCCCAACCTATTTCCCTCGATAAAAAGGCAACCTTGAAGAAACTTCTGCACCATAAATTGAAAACAGACACCGGCATTGAATTAACGATCCCAGTGGAATATTTTGACAACACGGATTATTTGGAGTTTCGTAAAGCGGAAGACGGTTCTTTATCCATCACCCTGAAACACATTACAAATCTTACAAATCGTACACCTTAAAGAAGAAAAGAGGATTCACGTTGGTATTTTCTCGGAAGTTATTAGAAATAAAGCAGAGAGTACTCCAAGAAGCTCGTCCGCTTTTTCAGCAAATAGAAGAAACGGCGGAGAGCAATACACTGAAGGTTTTAAATGCCATGAGGGAAGTTCGTCTGTCCGAGGCGCACTTTACCACGACCTCCGGTTACGCCTACGACGATATCGGACGGCAAAAATTAGACGAACTCTATGCGATGGTTTTCGATGCGGAGAAAGCCCTTGTTCGCACACAATTTGTTTCGGGGACGCACGCCTTGGCCACAGTTCTTTTTGGTCTGCTTCGGCCTGGAGATACACTGCTTTCTGTCACCGGTGTGCCCTACGATACGATGCAGACCGTGATCGGCTATGCACATCCCAGTCCCGGCTCCTTGAAGGAGTTTGGCATCTCCTACGACGAGGTACCTTTACAGGATGGGCGCGTTGATCTTGCGGTCTTATCGCAAAAGGTTACACCCAAAACCAAAGTGGCCTTGATTCAGCGTTCTCGTGGATACAGTTTACGGCCACCGTTAACGATGGAAAATATTTCTCAAATATGCCGTACGATAAAAGCAATTCAACCCCACTGCGTATGTTTTGTCGATAATTGTTACGGCGAATTTGTCAATCTGGCAGAACCGATCACCGTCGGGGCGGATATCATGGCTGGCTCCCTCATCAAAAATCCTGGCGGCGGTCTTGCGCCTACCGGAGGGTATATTGCAGGAAAGGCGGCCTTGGTGGAATTGGCAGCCTATCGCCTCACTGCGCCGGGTATGGGTGATGAGCTTGGCGCTTCGCTGGCCAACAACCGGCTCCTTTTTGCCGGACTCTTCTTAGCCCCTCATGTCGTATCGCAAGCGATGAAGGGGGCAATTTTCGCCGCCGGCGTCTTTTCTCATTTAGGTTACGCAGTTTCACCTGCGTTCGCAGAGCGGCGTGAAGATATCATACAGGCGATAGAGTTGAAATCACCGAAAAAGCTCATCGCCTTTTGTCGAGGACTGCAGAAATATTCACCAGTAGACTCTTTTGCCGCGCCGGAACCATGGAATATGCCGGGATACGCGGATCAGGTAATCATGGCCGCCGGAACCTTCGTTCAGGGAGCGTCCATTGAGCTAAGCGCCGACGGACCCATGCGTCCGCCCTATCATGTTTAT
Organism: uncultured Schwartzia sp.; assembly: GCA_905372875.1. Lineage (GTDB taxonomy): Bacteria > Bacillota > Negativicutes > Selenomonadales > Selenomonadaceae > CAJPQU01. Next base: position 2,146 of record CAJPQU010000191.1, read on the forward strand.
TTGCAGGGGGGGCTCACCTTCGAACACGCCGTGATTGGTATCTTAGGCGCGGCACAAGCTGTTTTAGAATCATAATTGTTCCCTAAAACGACAGCGGCGGCGATGGGTATACCCATTGCCGCCGCTGTCGTTTATGATACGTCACATCTCATCACATTTGCCGATAGACACCGATAACTTTGCCTAAAATTTGCACATCGCGTTCATAAAATGGTTCCATAGAATCATTCTCCGGCTGTAGACGTACACAATCTTTTTCGGGAAAAAAGCGCTTCACGGTAGCCGTATCACCGTTGACCAAAGCAACGACCACCTCGCCGGGATTTGCTGTATCCTGCTGCTGTACCATGATATAATCGCCGTCAAAGATACCGATATTGATCATACTGTCGCCCTGCACCTTCAGCATGAAGGTCTCCTCACGCGTGCCTAAAAGATTGGCCGGGAAGGAGAATACTTCTTCGATATTCTCTTCCGCCAAGATGGGGACACCTGCTGCGACAGTACCCACCAGGGGAACAGAAATAGTTCGGCTCCAGGGCTTTTCCCCTAAAAGATCAATTGCCCGTGGTTTCGTGGGGTCGCGGCGAATGAGGCCCCGATCCTCCATCTGATCGAGATAGGCATGTAC
>CAJPQU010000192.1 GCA_905372875.1 uncultured Schwartzia sp.
AAACGCTGCGTCCTGCGGCAGCGAATAAACAGACCGCAGAAAAGCGACGATATCGACCGCCGGAAGTCCGGCCAAAAGCCGCCCCACTGCCGTCAATATCTCCCCTTGGTAAGGAGCGCGGCGCAGCGCCGCCACGAAATAGTCCAACGCTTCGGCGTCATTTCCGCGCTGCCGGGCCAATGATCCTAACTGCGCCAGCGCCCGCCCCCAAAGGTTCTCCCGATCATCCGCCGTCAAAATACGAGCCGGAGCCTCTTCCGCCTGGGCATATTTATCGATCCCGCGCCGAAAGTACGTCTCCGCCAGCCGATAATCGCCCGACTGCTGGGCGCCGAGGCCGCCTAAAACGGCAAAATCGCCCACCGTGGGATAAGCTTCTTCTGCGTCCGCCACCGCGGCGCGTATCTCCGCCAGCGGCCGCCCCAGGGCCACCAGCGACTGAATCAAGAGTGCGTGGGGACGGCTTTCCCGCCCCACCAGGCACAGATTTGACGCAATGGCTTCCCGCGCGTACGCCACCGTCTTCTCAAAATCCTCCAGACCATAATAACAATCCGCTAAATAAAAGGCGTCGCCCTGCTGAGGCCCGTTCTTCTCCCGCTGCCGCAGGAGAATAGCCAAATCTCGCCGAAGTTTTTCCGGCAGTACATCTCCCGAATAACCCGTATGATAGAGGCAGAAATCCGTTACCGAACGCAGCTCGCCCGCCTCCGGCCCCTGATATTCCAGCACCTCATGAACCGCCCCGCGATAGCGGAGATCAGGGCGCCGGCGAAAGATCCGCGCTTGCAGAATAACGTTTCGCACCGCGCCGCCGCGGCTCATATCTAAATTGACACAGCGGCACAAGAGCCCGATGACGCGGCGATCTCTGTGGACGCGGCGGATCCACTCCCTCACTTTCGGCGCGTCTTCCGCCGTAAACGTTTCGTCAGCGTCGGAAAAAATTACCCAATCCCCCGATGCTTGCTCCAGCGCGAAATTTTTCGCTGCCGCGAAATCGTCGATCCAGGGAAAATGGAACACTTTGGCTCCCGCCGCTTCGGCAATGGAAACCGTGGCGTCAGAAGATCCGGTATCGACGACGATAATCTCCTCCGCCAGACGCTTCACGCTCTCCAGCCAGTGGGGCAGATTCTTCTCTTCGTTTTTGACGATGACGCAGGCCGATATCTTAACCATGCCCCGCGGCCTCCCGCATCCAGCCGCGATAGGAAGCGATCTCCGGCGTTTCGCCGCCCAGCGCTTCTGCCTGCGCGAAGCATTCCTCGGCACTCTCCCACTCCTGCAAGTGATAGAGGCATACCGCCACCTCCGTCCAGAAAGCGGCCGTGACCACCGGCGACTCCCCCGGGATCCGGCTGAATAGGGTGAAGGCCGGCGCCCAGCGCTCTTCCTCCATCACTTTTTTCGCCGTGTCATAGAGTTTCTCCGCAGAAAATCCTTCGGCCAGCGCCCCAAACCGGGCGATCTGACCGTCGTCTCCCTGGCGCAGGAAAACCGGCAGCAGGGCATTGAAGCCGTCCTCCTGATACTCGATCTCCTGTCCCTCGTACGCCGCCCACACCGCCGCCGCGCGCGGCGGGAGCAATTGAGCACAGCGGCGGCGCAGATCCCGGGCCTCCACCCCCTCTTCCTTTTCCAAAAGCAAGAGGCTGGTGACAAGCTGGGGAAAGACCTCCGCCAGTCCCGTCACCACATCGTTATAGACCGCCGCCAAATCCCCCTGCTGCGCTTTTTCATAAAGGGCAAGACGCGGCGCCGTCTTTTGAAATTCTGCCTGCAGCTGAGCGGCAAACTGCTGATAGAGGCGAATCCAACCGTTTCCCTCCGACCATCGCAGGAGATATTGCAGATCCGCCTCCTCCGGGCCGAAGAATTGACGCAGCTCCGCCGCGGTCTTTTCTATAGGGGCTTCTCCCCGCATTTCGGCATAGAGATTCAACGCCTCCTCATCATAAGGATTGAGATGTAGCGCCTGCTCCACATTCGTTTCCGCCATGGCTTTCCTTCCCTCCTGCCAGTCAATTTCCGCCAATTTTTCATATGTCCACGCGGCCATGCCCACAAAGCGGGAAGCCTCGCCGGAGGTGTCTTCCGGCTGCCGATATAGTGCTAAAGCCCGCAAGAGCCGCGTCCGCGCTTCCGCCGCCTCCCCCAGTTCCCAGAGGATGGCTCCCTCTTCGGCCTGATATTCCGGCAGGAGAGGGAAGCGCCGCCGCGCCTCCCGTGCCGCCGCCAGGCGTTCTTCTGCCGGGCGTTCCAGCCAGCGCAGGCATTGAAGAATAAGAAAATACATGTCGCTTTGGGAACCGACGGCCTGCAAGGGCGCTGTGACGGCCAACTGCGCGTAATGGAGGGCCTCTTCCGGCCGTCCCAAGGAAGCGAAGCAGTCCGCCAAAAAGCGATAGTGCTGCGGCCCTTCCCCATGGGTCTCGATATCCGCCTGCAAGAGCGTCAAATTGCGCCGCGCCTTTTGCACCATACGCTTCGCCGAGTACCCCGTATGCTGTATCAAGAGCCGGTACTTCTCCTCATAAAAGGCCGGGAGCTGCCCGTCTTCCCCTACCAGCATCTCATGCACCCGCCCCCGGTAGCCGAGGCCCGGCCGCCGTTTAAAGAGCCGCACCGCCATGAACCGCTGAACTTCCCGCCCCCCGTCGTCTTCGTCTACGTTGGCGATCATCACCTTGACCGCCTCCGCCTCCGGGTACAATACTTCAACTTCTG
>CAJPQU010000193.1 GCA_905372875.1 uncultured Schwartzia sp.
TCGAAAACGCGCGGCAGCCTCTCTTTTCATTCTGCGGCCGCCCTCGGCGCGGCGGAATATCAGCCGCCGGAGAAGGGCGGGCGCCGCGCAGCTTAAAAGGGAATCGACAGATCGACCTTCTCGGTGTTACGAAACATATCTGTCCGGGTTGCGCCGATAAGAGCCATGGCGATGCGAAAATCGCCGTTTTCTGCCAATTCGTTGGCATAGCGTTTCTCGTATTCTTCAAAGCGGTTATGGATATCCAGGATGATGAGCGCCAGAAGCTCCCGGAAAAACCCTTCCATCTCATAATCGAATACGATACCGTCGGCCTCGTCAGGATAGGTGGTATGATAGAGCGCCCCCGTCAGTCGCTCGGATTCCGTGGGGGGCGCGGTAAATTCCAGCTTGTTGGGAAGGGACTGAGCGTCCAAATAAAGACAGGTCTTGAGGCTGACGTTGAGGTTCAGCATGAACTCCGTAGCGTCATTGAAGAGAACCTTATGGAAAAGCGGAATCCCGTCCTCTTCAAATTCTTCGAAGGGCATCGAATCGTCCATCGCCTGTTCCATGAGGATAGGCTTGAAATCATGTTTTTTCCCCTTGTCCGTGGGGGGCGCAGGGCGCCGGGTGCCGGGAAAGGAAATGACTTTGCCGGCACCCGGCTTATCGATCTGTTTTTTGCGCATGGTGCTCTCCTTTGACAATCTCTATTATCGAAGGCCATCGTACCATGAAACCGGATTTTCTTCAACCGGAATTTTCCCGGCCCTCCCGGCTATATCCCCTCACGGCCGCATCGCCAGGAGAACGCCGGCAGCGATGAGCGCGGAGCCGAGGAAGAACCAGGGGGTAACGGCCTCTCCCAAAAAGAGCCAGCCCAAGAGCGTCCCTACCACTGGCTGGAAAAAGAAAAAGAGCCCGCTCACCGTGGCATCCATCTCCCGAAGCCCCATGTTCCAGAGACAAAAGCCGCCGAAGGTGGACACGATCCCCAAATACAGCACCGATAAAAGAATTGGCGCCGCAAGAATCGCCTCTCTATCGGCGGAGGCCAGCCACCAGAGAGAAGGCGGTGCGAGAAGCGCCAGCGCCACCAGGACGCCGTAGAAGGTTACCGTCACCGTCGGATACTGGGGGAGCTTTTTGAGAAGGATTGACATCAGCGCCCAGGTCAGGGCCGCCACAACGAGGGACAGGCTGCCCCAGAAGCTCCCCATCTCCACCTCGCCCGGCCCGGCCACGATGGCGAGCACCCCGGCCGTGGCCAGCGCCACCGACAGAATACGCCCCGGCGTCAAAGCCTCGTGCAGAATAAGCCGGGCAAAGATCACCATGAAAGCGGGCGTCGCCGCCGTAATGATGGAGCCCATCTGAGCTGACGTCATCATCGTGCCCGTCTCCTGGGTGACGATGGAAATCGTCTGCCCCATGAGTCCGATGAGGAAAATCAGCCGCCAATCTTTAGCCGAAACGTGCCACGATACGCCCCGCGCCACGCCGAACAAGAAGATGGCGACGGCCGCTGTCAAATAGCGCAGCCACACCAACGGTACCGGCGGGATCACCGACGTCGCCACCCGTACCATCACGAACATGCCGCCCCAGATGCTGGCGGCCAAAGACAGATACGCGGCCCCCCGCCAGGTGGATCGCACCATATTCTCCGCCCCCTACGGCACCATGCTTAGGATGAAGCTGCCAAAGCCGCGCAGATGATACGCACCGTAATCGGCCGGTACGAAAAGGGACGTCCCCTTTTCCAGGTAATCGACCCCGCTTCGATATTCCACCTCCAGGAGCCCCTCTAACACCACGATGGAATGAAAACTCTGACGATCCGCCTGCATGCTGCACCGCCCGTGAAGATGGACGTGATATACGGTGAAAAATTCCGATGCCGCCAGCATCCGCATCTCATACTCGGAAAAAAAGGTCATGGCCGGAAAAATCTGCGGCTGGGGCTGAGGCGTCAGCGTCAGAACATCCAGCGCTTTCTCCACATGGAGGGGGCGCGGCTTTCCGTCCTTATCCAATCGTCCGTAGTCATAAACCCGATAAGTCACGTCAGAGGCCTGCTGCACCTCGACAAGAGTGATTCCTCCGCCGATGGAATGGATGAGCCCCGCGGGAATATAGAACACATCGCCGGGATGCACCGGCACCCGCCGGCAGATCTCCAAGAGCGTCTGATCCGCGATGCGCTGACGCACCTCTTCCTTCGTCACCGGCCGCGCAAAGCCGCAGATGAGGCTCGCCTCCGGCGCGCACTCGACGACGTACCAGAACTCCGTCTTGCCGTACTGCCCCTCCACCCGCAGCGCGTATTCCGTATCGGGATGTACCTGGAGGGAAAGATCCGACGCCGCATCGATCAGCTTGATGAGGATCGGGAAAAACGAATACCGGGCCGCGTGAGCCCCGATGACGCGCTCTCCTTTGATGGCGATGTACTGGGAAAGCTCCATCCCCGCCGCCGGGCCGTTCATGATGACGCTGGGGCCCGCGGGATGACACGACAGCTCCCAGCTTTCCGCCACAGTCGAAAGCGCCGTCTCCTTATGATATTCCGTTTTCAGTTTCGTTCCGCCCCAGAGATAGTCCTTCAGCGGGGCCTTGAGTTTCATCGGGTACAGCAAGCCGTTTCCCCCTGTCTCTCCTCCATCGAAAGCGCTTTTACGGAAATCGTAGCAATCGAAAGAAAACACTAATGATTCTTTAGTATAACAC
>CAJPQU010000194.1 GCA_905372875.1 uncultured Schwartzia sp.
CTGGTGGAGTTAGGCGGCGGCGACCCTGAGGCCGCGGCGCACGGGGCGGCGCTGGCGATTAAAAATCTCTTGGGGCTTGTTTGCGATCCGGTGGCCGGCCTCGTGGAAGTCCCCTGCGTCAAGCGCAACGGCTTTGCCGCCGTTCATGCCATGCTGGCGGCAGACATGGCGCTGGCGGGGGTGCGCTCCGTCATTCCGGTGGATGAGGTGATTCAGGCGATGGATCATATCGGCCGCGCCCTGCCGTGCAGCCTCAAGGAAACGGCGGAAGGGGGCCTCGCCGTCTCGGAGACGGCGAAGGCGATCGCCCGGAAAATCTATGGGGAGGAGAATCCCGCGTAGACGAACAACCCAGTGATACAGCGGAAAAATAGGAACGCGGTTGGGTTCCTGTGTCCATAAAAAGAACGCCTTGCTCGAGTTTTTGTAGAGCGGGGCGTTCTTTGTCGAAGATGATCTATTGAAGTTCTTCCACGATATTTTGCGATTCCAGGCGTATCTCAAAGGTGCGGGGCCATGGATACCATGCTTTGACGGTAAGGCGGCGGACGGCGAGGCGGATTGTCCCTTCGGGGGTGGCAATCGCTATGGGGGCGCGGAAAGCAGGGGTGGAAGAAAAGGCCGCGAGGCGCTGATCCATGGCGTGCTGGAGCATATCATTGGCCCAGCGGGCGTTATGGTCGAGATCGAGGTCGTTGACGTAAATGTAGCCTGCTTTTCGCAGGCTGAGGTTCACGCCGTCGATGATGTCTTTCAGATAGAAATAGTCTTCGGCGAATCGTCCATCGAGAAAACTGAACTGGGCGGCATAGAGGCGGCGGACGTCGTCGGCGGTTCGCGCCTGATGACGGGCGGTGGCTACCAGTGTGGCTTCGGCGGCGGCGGTGCCGATGGCGTTACTGGCGGTATTCCACCCGGCATAGGCGGATAAAGCATGGAGGGGTGTACCGTTTTTGGCAAGGAAAGAAAGTAGGGTTTCCTCGGCTAAAAAATGTTCCGCGAGATCGACGAGGGCTACGGCGCGGCCTTCGGCAACGAGTGTTTTGATCTCGTCGGCAGCGGTGCGGCGACGCCCTAAGACAGCCGTATCGTGGGCGGAAAGGTAAAGGATGAAGTCTGCTTCTGCTGGATTCGAAACTTCTTGGCCCCCTAAGAGGCGGATTTTTTCTTGAGCGGTGGTCTCCATGTCAGCGGCCATATAGGGAAGCCGCCGCCACGGCGTGGCAGGATCGTTATAGCAAAGGTAGATGCGGGGAGAGAAGTCGGTGCGTTTTGCTTCCGCGGAAGCTAAGAGCGTTTGGGCGATCTCGTCGGCCCCATGGGTAAAGAGAACGCGGTCATCTCCGATCCGTTGCTGACGAAGGGTTTCTAAAAGCTGCCGCCGTTCCCGGTTGGGAATCCCGTAACGCTCGCCGTCGTCCTGCCCAATGACGAGTCGGGCGAGGGTGCCATCGGCGGCGAGATTGATAAGCTGCCGATTGAGGCGGGCGTTATCCTTAAAAAGAGCTTCGTAGCGGCGCAGGCTATCGGTGGGGATCGCGGCCCGCAGTTCTTCTTGTTCGGCGATATCTTCGGTGGCGGGAATCGTTTGCAGGTCGATTTGATCCGTTAAGCGGGAATAGCGCATGAGGGCTTTTCGCTCTTCCCGGCCGTTTATGCTGTCCGGAGGTGTGAGCCGGGGTAAAATGTGGAAGGCGTAGAGAGGAATATCCGGATGGGCGGCATGAAGCGCTCGGAGAAAGGTGATAAGGGCTTCGGTGTCGGCTGGCGTCTTTTGATTCTCCCGAGAAGCCAGGAGACCGCCGTGGAGAAGCTGATCCACCGAGAGAATGGCGTAGTCGCAGCCGGCGATGTTTTCCTGTACCCAGCGTTGGAGGGCGGCGGTGTCGCCGGGTTTTGTATAGTAGTCTAGGATATCCTCCGGCGGTGCGATAATTTTGATCCCGGCGATGCGCCCTAAAGCGGCGACGAAGTCAAGACAGGGCGGGCGGCTGTCCAAAGGCAGTAAGAGAACGCGGCGCTCTGCCGTTAAGGAAGAGGTGAGAGGAATACCCTGAGGGCGCGCGGCGAAGAGCGCAATGAAGAGGCTTAAGGCGGCGGCCATGAGCAGCAGGATGAGGCTAAAGCGGGAAAAGGGGCGCACGGGGATCCCTCCTTTCGTTTTCGTCCAGTATATCAATTTTCTTTACAGAGGGGAATTTTTTTACGGCGTGGGTGCTTTTTCGGAATTAACTTTTTTTCGTTTATTACGATATAAAGAGTGAGGATAAGGACATCCTTACCGATTTTTTCGTTTTGGTATTTAAGGAGGAAAATCACATGGATGTAGCATCATTGGCAAGAACAGCGGTCGGGATCAACGACTATACGAAAGCGGCAGCAAAAGAAAAACTGTCCGCTGTGCGTTCGACGGATAAGGGTGAAACACCGGGACAAGGGGGCAGCGCCTATGATCTTCAGCTGTCTCCGGCGGGCCGGGAGGCGGCGAAAAAGGGGGAGACCGCCGCGTCGCAGACGGAAAAGACGAAAGGGTTAAGTGCGGATCAGGTCCAGGCCTTGAAGGCACAGCAGGAGCAGAGCTATCAGCTCATGATAGAGACTATGACGGCGCAGAATGCTAAGCTGCAGGCCTGGCAGGATAAAGGTGTCGGTACGCTGCGG
>CAJPQU010000195.1 GCA_905372875.1 uncultured Schwartzia sp.
CCCGCACCTCGGGGGTGGCCGTTGCTGTAAAGGCGCCGACGATGGGGCGACGGGGCAGGGCGTGAATGAAAGGGGCGATCTGCCGGTAGCTGGGGCGAAAATCGTGTCCCCATTGGGAAAGACAATGGGCTTCGTCCACTGCCACCATGGCGACGTCAACACAGCTCAGCCGTGACAGAAACCAATTATTTTCCAGCCTCTCTGGAGCCGCATAGACGAGACGTACTTCTCCCCGGGCGACGGCCTCGAGGCGCGCCTCTGCTTCCGCCGGATCGAGGGCGCTGTTGATGAAGGCAGCGGGAACACCCTGCTCTGCGAGGGCATCCACCTGATCCTTCATCAACGAGATCAGGGGAGAGATCACCAGGGTCACGCCGGGCAGGAGCAAAGCCGGGATTTGAAAGCAAAGGGATTTTCCTGCTCCGGTGGGCATGATGGCCACGGTATCTTTCCCCGAGAGGAATGCTTTGACCACCGGCTCCTGGGCCGGACGAAAAGCCGGATAGCCGAAGTAGCGGCGGAGGAGATGCGCCGCTTCCACCATGGGATTTGTCACGAACGTTCGCCTTTGGCCGGCTGCCAGCGGCTGCGCAGGAGAGCGATTTCTTTGGCGTAGCCGTCATGATCGTTGGGGGTCTCTAAAATAAAAGGGAGATGGGAGAGCCGGGGATGATTGATGACCCGTACCAGCGCCTCCAGTCCGATGGTTCCTTCGCCGATTCGGGCGTGGCGGTCTTTGTGGCTGCCCCGAGGGTTCAGGCTGTCGTTGAGATGGATGGCTTTCAGATGTTCCAGCCCGATGGCGTCGTCAAATTCTGCCAGGACATCATCTAAAGAGTCCACGATATCATAGCCCCCGTCCCAGATGTGGCAGGTATCGAGGCAGACCCCTACATGATCTTTCAGCTTGATGCGTTCCCGGATGGCTTGCACTTCCTGAAAGGTACGGCCGATTTCCGATCCCTTGCCGGACATGGTTTCAATGAGTACCGTGGTGTGCTGCGTCGGCTTTAATACCGTGTTCAGCATGGCGGCGCACAGCTCGATACCCGTCTGCGGCCCTTGCCCTACATGGCTGCCCGGGTGAAAATTGTAGTAATTGCCGGGCGTTTCCTCCAGACGGCGCAGATCGTCCGCCATCATCTCCCGGGCGAATTGCCGCAGATTGTCCTTGGCGGCGCAGGGATTCATCGTGTAGGGGGCATGGGCCACCAACGGTCCGATATGGTTCTTTTTAGAAAAAGCGAGAAATGCCTCCACATCCTTAGGGTCTATATCCTTGGCCTTTCCTCCCCGGGGATTGCGGGTGAAGAAGGCGAAAACGTCCGCGTTGAGTTCGGCGGCTTCTTTCCCCATGGCGAGATACCCGCCGGCGGAGGAAATGTGGCTGCCGATATGCAGTTGGTCTTTCATGACGATCGCTCCTTTTGGTAGGATATCTATTATTTTACCAGATTCAGCGCTCTTTGCCAAAAATTTGCCGTCTGTCCTTTTTCTTTCTTGACTGTATGACCGGTATATGGTTTAAAATGACCTTGCGACAGGTGTGGCGTAGCGTATCCTCTTGGGCATCGGCTGAATGCTGCTGTAAAGCGAAGTGTACCGGAGCCGGGGATGAAACTGCTTGCGGCGTTTCCTGCCGGGATGATTTTATTTTGAAGGGAGAGGAAGTAAAAATGGCATCAAGAAAGAAACAGCTTTTCTGCCTGGCACTTCTCAGTGCAGTGACATGCTCGGTTAGTCAGGCAGGGGCGACAGAGACTGACCACAATTTGGAAGAGTTCAATCTCGACCAGCTCGTTGTCACGGCGAATCGTCTGCCGCAGACAAATTTCGATACCCACGCCAATGTCAACGTGGTGACACGCAAGGATATCGAGGAGAATCACTACCAGACAGTGAGCGACGCGCTGCGGCAGGTACCCGGCGTGACCATTCAGAACTACAGCGCCACCGGCGCGAATTATTCGGCGGATTATCTCTACATCAATGGTACCAGCCATGTGGTCGTACTCATCGATGGACAGCGGGCCAATACGAATGGCTCGGTGTCCAGCGTCTTTCAGCCGTCGGAAGTCAGCAATATGGACGCGATTGAGCGCATCGAAGTACTGAAAGGGTCGGCCTCGACCCTTTACGGATCGGACGCGGTGGGCGGCGTCATCAATATCATCACCCGCAAGCCGAAAGACGGAGAGGTATCGACCAAGGTTTCCGCAGCCTTTGGCAGCTATAGCAAGCGCACTTTTAACCTCTACCATCAGGGCAGCACAAAGGACGGTTTCTACTACGCGGTGGGTCTGCAGAAGGATGATATGGGAGACTACAAGGACGGTCACGGCAATACCACCATCAACGATATCGACAGCCAGACCTATAATGTCAAGATCGGGCAGCGCTTCGGCGATCGGGCCGATGTCAATCTGAGTTACAACCGCTACAAGCTGAATTATGAGCGACCGGAAGTTGACGGGATGTCAGGCGCTTATACCGGTAATCGCGCCGAAGGCGAGAAAAATAACGAAAAATGGGCCTTGGCCTTTGACTACAAATTTGATGATAAGTTCCGCAACACGCTGTCCCTGTTTACCCGGACTTCTGATTTGGACGACAACACGAACCATCCGGCGGATCTGTGGCTTATGCGGGAAGAGAC
>CAJPQU010000196.1 GCA_905372875.1 uncultured Schwartzia sp.
GTCGTGGTTGTGGGTGCGGCGTGTTTAACGGACAAAACGTGGTTTATAAAAAAATAATAATTAAAACCGTTGTTATCTATGAATTAATCACGTATAATATTTTTATGAATTCATAATTATTAAGATAAGGGGTGGATGGTGTGGCTATGAAGAAGAAAAAACGGACGGCAGGTCTGGTCTTGGTCTTAGTTTGCGCCTCCAGTGGCATCGTGGCGGCGGCGCCAGATGAGCAACTGGATGAGTACACGCTGGATACGGTTGTCGTCGAGGCCAATCGGACAAAGAACAAATTCGGCGATATCGTCACTGAGCAGTCCTACTACCGCACGGGCGGCGACGTCGACGTCATCACCAGCGAGGACATCGCGCAGCGGCACTACGCCGATATGACCAGCGCCATCAAGACGCTGCCGGGGGTGCAGGTGAACAGCATCGGGTATCACGGCGGGGAATACGGCGCGGGGACGCAGTATAATACGACGGTGACCATCAACGGTGACGATCGCGTCGTCATCTGCCTGGACGGGCGACGGGTGGATAACGCCGTCAGCGGGCTCATGAGTTCCCAGTCGGCGAACTGGACGAAGGCGCTGGCGAACCTCGACCAGGTGACGAGCATTGACAATGTGGAGGCCATCGAGATCATCAAAGGGCCGGGGGCGTCGAAATATGGCGCGGACGCGACGGGCGGCGTCATCAACATTATCACGAAAAAGGGGGCACTGGAGCCCCACGGCAAGATCGATCTCGCGACAGGGGCGTATTCCCACCATATTTACCGCTTTAATTATTCCGGCTCGACGAAGGACGGATCTTTCCGGTACTTCGTTTCCGGCATGCGCGACCAGGGCGGCAGCGGGAAATACTATGACCAAATGACTGGCCGGGAATACAATTATCATGGCACGGATTTCAAGGATTCGAGCTTTAACATCCGTCTGGATAAATATTTCGGCAAGGATAAGCAGCTCACGTTCTCTTATAATCATACCGACGCTTACGACGGCTATCCCATCACCGTCCCCGATTATCGCTACATGACCAAGGCGGAATACCTGGCGATGATGCATCGCTATAAGGTGCTGAAATTATACGGGGCCATTAAGAACCAAGGCTATCGCAACAACTGGTACCTCAACGGACTCAAAGGATCGGCCACCGGGCATAATAATTTTGATTACGATCTCACCTATTCCTTCGGCAAGGATCACGATATGGAAAGCTATGTCCGGGCCTACTATCAGGTGCATAAATACTGGCTCGTCTGGGGCCCGCGGGAAGAGGACGTCTGGTCCCCGCGGCCGGTGCCGACGCCTTGGGATCCCGAGTGGGACGAGTATGTCAAAGCGAGAACCGTAACGAAGAGGGATAAGCGCAACAAGGATAACGATTATAATCACGGCATCGAAGGGCAGATCGGAAAATCCTTCGGCCCTCACGACGTCCTCTTCGGCTGGGCGCTCGATTGGTCGCGCCACGAGAGTTTTTCCACCAGTTCCATTACCGGAAAGGAAACGACGACAAACGTCAAGCAGACGACCTTCGTCAGTTTCCTGCAGGATAAAATCCACGTCAACGACCGCTTTGAAATCGCGCCGGCGCTGCGCTTTCAATGGGCCAACGCGGCCAGCACCAGCCGGGAAGCGGGAACGACTTCGGAGGGAAACAGCAAGTATTCCAAAGTGACGGCGGCGGTGAACGCTGAGTATCTCTTTTCGCCGGGCTTTAGCATTTTCGCCGGCTGGACCCAGGTGAACCGCCCCTTAAAACCCAATGATTACAAAATGAACGCCTCGCTGTACATGGATCAGAAGTTGGAGAATGAGCACGGCAACGCCTATACCATCGGGCTGAAAAAGGAATTCTCCAAAAATACCTCGGCGTTTATCAATTACGATTACATGCACATGGATAACGCCATCTCCCGGCAATCCGTCTGGGATGACAGCGTCGGCGACTGGCGGGCGAAATCCGTCAATGCCGAACAGACGCGGTGGGCCTTCAACATGGGGATCAATCATCGGTTCAGTCCCCAGTGGCGGATGCGGCTCTCGTACTCCACCGTCGATGAACACTGGGCGGCCAAGCACGGGATGATCATTCAGCCGGGGCTCGGCATCGACAGCATTTATATCAACGCTTACATCAATTCGACGCGGCCGAAGCACAAGACGGTGCTGGACGTGAGCTACGAGCAGGGGAAATGGTCCTCGTCCCTGACGGCGATGATGTACAGCGGCATGGATACGCGCTATTTCACGGCCAATCGGTTCTTGATTTTGGATTGGGCGCTGAATTATAAGATCAATAAGGATACGACGGTTTACCTGACGGTGGACAATCTGACGAATGAAGGTTATGAGGTAAAATTCCATCCTTATGTAGGCAAGGGCGCCTACGCCATGCCGGGCCGCACCTTCATGCTGGGCGTGGAATACAAGTTCTGAAACATATATCTCCGAAAGGGAAAGGCTCTCGCCGACAACGGCGGGAGCCTTTTTGTCTGGGATGCGGTTTCTGCCGCTGCCGGTGCCCGCATGATGAAGCGATGGCGCGCATTCTTGACATTCAAAATCGATTCTTATATGATGTAAAT
>CAJPQU010000197.1 GCA_905372875.1 uncultured Schwartzia sp.
TGATGAATATAGGCCCGTCCTCGTACCGCCGCCAGATCTTCCAAATATTGCCGATACGTCATATCTCCCGGGGATTGACTAAACTCGTAGCCTTCCAGCAGCGCTTTTATATAGAGACCCGTTCCCCCGACTAAAACCGGAATACGGCCTCTGGCGTTGATCGTCGTGATTTTTTCGGCCGCCAATCGTTGAAAATCCATAACACTGAATGTTTCCTGCGGCTCCAAAATATCAATCAACTCATGACGAACGCCGCCGCGTTCCTTTTCGTCCGGCTTGTCCGTACCGATATTAAACCCTCGGTAAACCAGCATGGAATCTCCCGAAATAATATCAGTTTCCATCTTTTTAGCCAGCTGCACCGCTAAGGCTGTTTTTCCCGAAGCTGTAGGTCCTAAAACTACAACGACCTTCTCTTTCTCTCCTTCGATCACCTCAGCTCCATCGTTTCTCCCGGCTTCACGATGTGAACGGCCGCTTTGGTGGACTCTTCGGTCAGTGCCTTATAGCGTTCCACATCCTGCTCAATGACCGGCCAGGTATTGTAATGCAAAGGAATGACATTGCGCACATTTAACCATTGAGCTGCCAACGCCGCATCTTCTAATCCCATGGTGTAGTTATCCCCGATAGGAAGCAGGGCATAGTCCAAAGCATCCTTGCGCCCAATGAGCTTCATGTCGTGGAAAAGAGCCGTATCCCCCGCAAAATAGACTGTTAACCCTCCCATCTGAATGACAAAACCGCAAGCCACGCCCCCTGGCACACCGGAACTGTGGAGGGCCAGCGTCATACGCACCTTGCCAAACGGCAGTTTCACCGATCCGCCTAAATTCATGCCATGGCACTTGACCCCCGGCGCTTGTTCCTCACAGATCGCGTTGATCTCAGGTATTGCCACGATGGTTGCTCCGGTACGCTTGGCAATGGCAGCCGTATCTCCTAAATGATCTCCATGGGCATGAGTCACTAAAATAAAATCGCAAGCCACATCCTCAGGCTTAACAGCAGCCTGTGGATTCCCCGTCAAAAATGGATCGGCCAACACTTTGTAACGCCCATCGTTTAAAAGGAAACAAGCGTGTCCGTAATACGTATACTTCAGCATAAAAACGCCTCCTTATGATTTATTGTTGTCTTTATTATACCATAACACGAAATGCAGGTTTCACTTCGCTCCCCTTTAAGCAGTTAGGTACATATTGCTTACTAAATTCTTGCTCTTTAGGGTCGTAGCCGTGCTCGTTAAGTATTTATATTATACCTGTCTTCGTCCTTGGAATCCAGAATATCCTCGCCCGTTGGTACACACTTTTCTATCTCACTTCAAATGGCCTTCTTTTCCCGTTCCTTTTTCTTCATTTTTGCTCTATAATAAGCAACAGGACCAAGTACAGGGGGACTGACTGTGCATCAATATCTATTCTTCATCGGCGATTTTCCCATCCGTGCTTACGGACTGGTATTAAGCCTCAGCATCATCCTTGCCACCGGAGTGGCATATTTCCTTGCAAAGCAGGATGGCCGCTGGCACCAGCACATTCTTGATATGGGAATCTACTGCGGCTTAGCCGGTATTCTCGGTTCCCGACTGTGGGATGTTTTTTTCTTTGACTGGGACTATTACCGCCATCATCTGACCGAACTCCTCAATGTTTGGCAAGGGGGCATGGCAATTCAAGGCGGTATTGTCCTTGGAACCCTAGTGGGAATCTGGTACACAAAACGCCATCATATTGACACCTGGGCGTTAGCAGACATCGTCTGCCCTGCCGTCGTCCTAGGACAAGCCGTCGGCCGCTGTGCCAATCTCCTCAACGGCGACGCCTTCGGCGCCCCCACCGGCAGTGATTTTGGGATCCTCTATCCCCCCACGACCTTAGCTTACCACACTTACGGCGACCAACCGCTCTGGCCCGCTGAAATCTGGGAAGGCCAGCTTGATTTTGTTATCTTTGCGCTGCTCCTTATGTATCGCACGACAAATCATGCCAAAGGGCAGGCATTTACCCTTTATATTATGCTCTATTCCCTGGTTCGCTTTCTATTGGAATACCTTCGTGGGGATTATACGAACCTCGTTTTCGGCCTATTTAAATCAGCGCAAATAACCAGTCTCATCGCTTTTACAGCAGCTCTTATTCTTTGGCTATGGCTGGGATGGCAGGCGCATCAAACAGCTGCCACATCGTCAATATCCGCACCTCCGCCCATCCCACCAGCGACATCGCCACACCGTCGGCGTCGGCAATAGAAGCGAAAGCCCTACAGAAAAATTAGGCTATTCGACATAATTTATGGTAAAATGACTGGTACTATTTTACAAAACTTATTGTACCCAATAAAAGGAGTTTTTCATGGAAAATATCACAGCCCGCCATCAAACCATGGATATGTATAACTGCAAAGCCGACAGCTTAAAAATCGATAATGGCCTGCCCAGCGAGCTTCCCATTCTCTTAGAAGGCGCCGGATTTCACATCGTCACTTCTACCTTGGAAGTCATTGATGAAAACCACGCAATTATTTTGCTTCTCCTTAAAGAAGGGCATTTTGCTATTCACCTCTACC